>DATGGY010000020.1:0-15072 GCA_035308285.1 Bradyrhizobium sp.
CGATATAAGCCGTTAAAACCATTGCGCGGGGAATGCCGGGTGCTTCCGGTGTGACCGTGGTGACTACACTCGTATGCTCATTTTATTTTGCATGCGAGGCTGCGGGCGCATCGAGCGCCCGGCATTCCCTGCGCCCTCTGATTTCGAGGGACGTCATTTGGCAAGCTCGGGCGCACTTCGCGCCGCGAGAATGCCAACGTGCGTCTGGCTGTTTGAAAATCGAATCCGAAACCGGATTTTCGTCGCTCCGGCAAGCGAGCGACGGAAACACTCCTGGCGTCGTCCCTGCGAACGCAGGGACCCATACGCCGCGGCGCTTATTTTGAGAGACGCTGTTCGCCGACCTCGTCCCACAACAACCGCCGGTGGTTATGGGTCCCTGCGTTCGCAGGGACGACAACGGTCACTTCCCCGGCCAAACCGGCTTGCGCTTTTCGGCGAACGCCTTCAGTCCTTCCTTCGCATCTTCCGTCATCGCAAGCAGCGCGATCTGGCTTTCGGTGTAGGCGATGGCCTCGTCGAACGACATCGAAGCGATCGCGCGCATGGCGTATTTGCCGCGGCGGATCGCGGTCGGCGATTTGTCAGTGATGCGGCCGATCAGCCAGTCGAGCTTGGCGTCGAGCTCGGCCTGCGGCACCACATAGTTGAGCAGGCCGGCGAATAGCGCGGTCTTGGCGTCGAACGGCTCGCCGGTGATCGCCCATTCGTTGATGGCACGCCGCGGCGCGATTGTTTGCAAGAGACTCAACACCTGCATCGGAAAAACGCCGACTTTGACCTCGGGCAAACCGAACATCACGTGGTCGGCCGCGATTGCCATATCGGTCATGCACAAGAGGCCCATGCCGCCGGCCATGCAGACGCCGTTGACGCGCGCGATCGCGGGCTTGGTGGCGTTCTGCGACAGCCGCAACAGATCGGCATAATCGACATTGGGCCTGGCAAAATCCGCGGCAAAGGCGCCGCTGGTGTTTTGCAGATCCGCGCCGGCGCAAAAGGCCTTGTCGCCGGCGCCGGTCAGGACGATCAGGCGCACATCCTTCTCGTCATGGGCCAGCCGATAGCCCCTGGCGATGCCCGCGATGACGTCGCCATTGATGGCGTTGCGCTTCTCCGGCCGGTTGATGGTGATCCAGAGCGCATTGCCGCGCTTTTGAAGGAGGACGCTGTTGCTGTCGGTCATGGTGTGCTCGCGTGTTTTCTGCCGTCATTGCGAGCCAGCGGGTCGCGCGAACGCGCGCCCGATGACAGGCTCCGCGAAGCAATCCATGGCGCCGCAAAGAAAGAATGGATTGCTTCGTCGCTTTGCTCCTCGCAATGACGGCGGCTAGGACATTAGAGCATGATCGGCAAAAACGGGAACTGCTTTTGAGGACAGAATACGATCCTAAGGTATCGGAATCGCCGCAGGCGCAGCCTTCTTCGCCCAGACCTTGTTGTCATGGAAGGCCGCGCCCCCGTAAGGCGCGACCGCCTCGGCGCCGGTCAGCATGTTGATGCCGCGGCCGCCGATATGGGCCTTGTTCGGGTGCACGGATTCGGCGATCAGCACGCCGCGGCGCACGCCGTCGAACAGCTTTGCGGTCAGCGTGGTCTCGCCGCGCAGATTGCCGAGCGTGACGGCGTCGCCGTCAACGATGCCGAGCGAAGCGGCATCCTCGGGATGGATCATGACGCTAGGGGCGCCCTCGCGCGCCTGCGACGATGGCGTCTCGTTGAAGGTGGTGTTGAGGAAGCTGCGCGAGGGGCTGGTGGCGAGGCGGAACGGATGGGCCTCGTCCGCCTCCTCGATCGCCCTCCAGTGATCGGGCAGCGAGGGCATCTCCTCCCACGCCCCCATCAGTCCGGCATTGTGGAGGGGAACATGCGCCCAGTCGGCCTTGAAGTGAAACTTGCCGTCGGCATGGGCAAAGCCGTCGAGATAATGCGAGGTGCGGAAATCCGGCTGGATGTCGCGCCACAGATCGGCCTCCAGCGCTTCGATGCCGCCATGCCCGCTCCGGCGCAGCGTGGCGTCGATCAATTGGCGCGCCGACATCTCGAACCCGGGATGGCTGATCTTCAGCCGCTTCGCCAGCGCGCGCAGCACCTCGTGGTTGGAACGGCATTCGCCGGGCGGATCGATCAGCTTGGCGCCGACCGAAATGTGCTGGTGGCCGCCGCCGTAATAGAGGTCGTCATGCTCCATGAACATCGTGGCGGGAAGCACGACGTCGGCCATCTGCGCGGTCTCGGTCATGAATTGCTCGTGCACCGCCATGAACAGGTCCGGCCGCGCAAAACCCTGACGCACCAGGGCCTGCTCGGGGGCAACCGTCATTGGGTTGGTGTTCTGGATCAGCATCGCCTTGACCGGCGGACCATCCTTGAGCGCGGCGGCGTCGCCGGTCAGGATGCGCCCGATCTTGGATTGATCGAGCACCCTCGTAGTGCGGTCGATCGCGTCGTGGCCCTCGATGATGGATTCGTCGAATTTCCAGATCGCGTAATTGTTGAAGAAGGCGCCGCCGCCCTCGTATTGCCAAGCGCCGGTCACGGCCGGAATGCAAAGCGCCGCATGCATTTGCGCGGCACCGTTGCGGCTGCGGGTGAAGCCATAGCCGAGCCGGAAGAAAGCGCGCTTGGTCTGCCCGACGATGCGGGCGAAGGCTTCGATCTCGGCGACCGGCACGCCCGAGATCGCCGACGCCCATTCGGGCGTGCGTGCCTTCAGATGCGCCTCGAGCTCGGTGGGACAATCGGTGTAGCGCGCGAGATAGTCGCGATCGGCAAAACCCTCGCGGAACAGCACATGCATGACGCCGCAGGCAAAGGCGCCGTCGGTGCCCGGCCGCAGGATGATCTTGATGTCGGCCTGCTTCACCGTGTCGTTGTTGTAGATGTCGACGGCTGCGATCTTCGCGCCGCGTTCCTTTCGGGCGCGCATCGCGTGCGTCATCACGTTGACCTGGGTATTCACGGGATTGGTGCCCCAGATCACGACGATGTCGGAGACGCCCATCTCGCGCGGATCGACGCCGGCGACCTTGCCGGTACCGGCGGCAAATCCGACGCGCGCAATCGTCGAGCAGATCGTGGAATAGTAGCGGGAATATTTCTTCACGTGGGTGAGACGGTGGATGCCGTCGCGCATCACGAGTCCCATGGTGCCGGCATAGTAATAGGGCCAGACGGATTGGGCGCCGAACTCGCGCTCGGCCGCATTGAATCGTCCCACGATCTCGTCGAGCGCGTCGTCCCAGCTAATCCGGGCGAACTTGCCCGAGCCCTTCGGCCCGACGCGGAACATCGGATGGGTCAGCCGGTCCGGATGATGAATGCGCTCGGCGTAACGGGCGACCTTGGCGCAGATCACACCGGCTGTGTAGGTCTGCTGCTTGGAACCGCGGATCCGGCCGATGCTGGCATTGTCGATCACCTCGACGTCGAGCGCACAGGCCGACGGGCAATCGTGCGGACAGGTGGAGTGCCGGATGTCGATTCTCGGCTGCTGGTTCATGGCATAATGGTTAGCACCAAAAACCGTGAGAGGCAGCGCAATTATCCGGCAGGCTGTTGCGTAAATGGCGAGCGAGCCATGCATCGCGCCGGGGGACGGCGCCAGTCGGGAGCGCGGCAGCTAGAAGCGCAGGAACGGCACGATCATCGGCACGCGCCGGCAATAGGAGCCATAAGCCTCAGCGCCGAGTTCGACGGAGAGGAAGCGTTCCTCCATCCGTCCCTTCTGCCATTCGCCGAGGGAGATCAGGACAACGCCGATCATCGCCGGCCATGTCGCAATCGCGATCCCGGAGGCGAGTAGTCCGATGATCTGGCCGGTGTAGATCGGATGCCGCACGATGCCATAAGGCCCGGAATCGACGATGCGGTGGTCCTCCTTGTGCGTGATCGCGTTGGACCACAGACGCCCGAGATGGATCCGCCCCCACCAGGTGAAGGACAGACCAAGCACCACCACCACCGCGATCGCGTAGGTTCCGGCATTGCCGAGGTGATAGAGCGGCCCGGCCCCCAAGATGCGCCCGGCTGGGGGCATCAGTAAAATCGCACCCAAGAGAATCGGCAACCGATAGGCCCAGGAATCGAAAGTGCGAACGTGGCTCTTGGTTCGGCCGGACCAGAAGGAGGCGACGATCCAGCTCGTAACCCAGGCAAGCCAGATCAGCGACAAGAGGCTCGTCGGCCAGGTGACGAGCCAGTCGCTGAATATGGCCGAAAAGATCTCGCGAAGACCACCAGGCATGCCTCAACCCTCAAGCTTTCCGGGCCTGCTTTGCCCGCCGCGCGATGTGGACATCTTCGACGTGTCGCCGACCGCGTCCGGCGCGTCAAGTCGCGGGCCTTGAATTTGGGACCAAAACGCCCCGCCGGAACCTGAAACGCAAGACTTGCGACGGCCGGCATGAGGGGTGGCAATTGAATGGTCGCCAGTGATGCAGCGGTGCCACACCCGCCCCTTTTCCATCGCGCAGACGAGGCGTTACGGGTCGCATCGCGGGACAAATCCGCCGGACGACGGTAAATTGGGAGGCTGGGGACTATCATCGCAAGGGGGAAAGGGGGACCTCTCGTGAAGGCATTGTGGTTTAGTGCGCTCGTTCCGGCCCTCTTGCTCGCCGGTTCTACAGTCAGCTCCACCGGAAACCAGACTGACCCGGTTCATAGCCGGAACGTTCTTGCCGGGTCCTTGAACGTGATGCGGACCAAGATCGTCGAGAGCAACAACGTCACCTTGCGCCCGGGATCGGTTTACGACACTTCGAGCTATTACGAAGTTCTGCTCGGCGTGCCCCAGCCCGGCTTCAACTATGAATTCCTCGACGCCGGCCTTGGCGCGGCCGAACCCGTCTATCCGATGTTCGAAAAAGGCCACCAGGGCAGCTATGCCCAACTGATTCCTGCTTTCATAAACCCGAGCGCCAGCCTCCATATCGACAACTATGCCGGCGCCGAAACGGTGGAAGGTTGCCGGGTCGATAGCGCCTATCTGTCGCGTATGCTCTCCGAATATCCCGACACGGCGTTCAAGAAAGAGCGCGACGAAGGTTACAATATTTTCCTCATTCGTCTCGACTACTACACCCGCCTGCGTCCCGACGCCAAATGCGGTCGTCATCGGGCCAACGACCCCGATCCGAATTTCGATCCGGTGAAATTCATCGAGAAGTATCACGACTCCAAATACCTGTCGGACTTTCCGCAAGCAGAACTCGCACGCTTCGAGGCGAAGACCGGCGCGCTTCGTCAGGTTCGCCGAACCACTTTTCCGATGCAGGCAAGAGTCGACCTCAACAAACTGACCAATAATTTCAATTCGCTCTGGTATTACCCCGAAGGCCACGCCTTCGATTTCGGAATTGCCCAGCCCCGGCCTCAGGAAGGCTTGAGCGATTTCAAGCTCCCCCGGCACATGGTCATTGAAGCGACCTCTGAGACCAGCGCAACGTTCCCGCTCGCCTCGATGCTCAAGGGCGAGGAATTCCACAAGCTCCTGGACTTCTGGTCGGGCCATCCGACGGCCGACTTTGATCCGGACAAGGAACCCGGACACGATACGTTTCGGCTGAGCGACGTGACGGAAGCCAACATCTACACGTCCGGGCTTTACATGGAGAACATCAAGGACGCGGTGAGCGACGTCTCCGACCCCTCGCACTTCAAGCTCGTCGCCATGACCATCAAACCCTACGAGGAACAGGACGATATCGCCTGGCAGGGTTTGCGCGTCGTGCCGCAGATTCATTTTGTCTATCAACTGATGGACCCGAGGCAACCCGACCGCCCGCTTGAACAGCTCTACCTGCACCTGAAATGGGACGTCGTCGATCGCCGCGCGGAACGCGACGTACAAATGGCCCAACATCGTCAATTCCTGAATCGCGTCGACGAACTCACGCACGCCCGCGAAACGCAGGCGCCGAACTACCAGGAACTAGTGCACAAATTCATCGCCGATTTCACCTCTGCCCGGCCGATGGAGCAGGTCGCGTTCAGCTCGTCCCTGACCGGCATCTGGGTGTTCGGTGCGTTGACGCGCGATCAGAACCAGGCGCGCGAGCTGTTGCCGATGCGAATTGTCCGCGACGGCATCGACGTCGGTTTCTATTCGACCGTTCACGACAACGAACTGTTCGAGGCCGAAGTAGAGAAGGCGACCGGCGTTCGAAAAGCGGAATTACAGAAACACCTCGACGACCTGACGGTCAATTCTTACCGGGACACCAAGCGGCAGGACGTCCACGCCATCAACTTCAATCGTGTGACCTGCGCCCAATGCCACCAGACGTCCGCCCGTGACGGGGTTCACTTCGCGTTCAACGACGAGCTGAACGAGAACATCAAGTCCAAGGTTTATGTGAGCGAGTTCTTCTTCCACGATGCCGACGAGCAGTTGAAGGCGGGAATGAAGTATTGGTCGGAAGCGACGCGTTGAGCGGTTGGACTGAGGCCCGCAACGCGCTAGCCGCCGAGATAGGCTCCGCCATTGCTGTGGATCGCCTGCCCGTTGATGTAGCGGGCGGCGGGCCCACACAAAAACCGCACCGCCGCCGCGACATCCTCGGGGCTTCCGCGCTCGCCGGAGATGGTCCGGTGAATCAGATGATGCGCCGGTTCCGGCTTGTCTTTGGGGCGCGGCGTGCCGATCAGGCCGGGAACCACGCAATTGACGGTGATGCCGTCGGAGGCCAAGTCGTGGGCGAGCGCGCGGGTGAAGCCGACAATGCCGGCCTTCGCGGTCACCACATGCGCGCGGTCCCTGGCACCGGTATGCGCGCTTAAACCCCCGATGTTGACGATGGTGCCGCTGCCGCTCCTCTTCAGGTGCGGAAGGCAGGCCTTCACGCAATGAAACGCGCCGTCGAGGGTAACGTTCATGATCTCGCGCCATTCGGCGTAGCTCATTTCCGCAAACGGCTTTTCCCGGCGGAGTGCGGCATTATTGACCAGGATATCGATGCGGCCGAACTGCTTGATGGCCATCTCCGCCATCGCCTGGACGGAAGACGCGTCGGCGACGTCGCCGATATGCACCACGGCTTTGCGGCCCATTGCCTCGATCTCGCGGGCAACGGCGTCGGCCTCGGCGCGATTGCTGCGCGCATTGACGAGAATGGATGCGCCGCCGTCGGCCAAAGCCAGCGCAATCGCGCGGCCGATATTGCGGCCCGCGCCGGTGACGATGGCGACCTTGCCGGTGAGTTCGTTTGTCATCTCATATTCCCCGTCGTCATCGTCCGCGAAGGCGGACGATCCAGTAAACACCGACGCCCACGATTGATCCGATGGTTCTGTGATTACTGGATGCCCCGCTTTCGCGGGGCATTACAGCAATTTGTTATGCCCGCAACACGCTCAAGTCGATCTTTCCCTGGTAAAGCCCCGCCAGCAGTTTCAACGCCGCCTCGCCCTGCGCCTTGCTCCAGCCGCCGTGGCGGGCGTTAAGCGAAAATTTGTCAGTTAGGTCCTGCCGGGTCAGCGGCTCCTGTGCGCCGCCGCGCAAATAGGGTTGCCGCTCCTCGATCACGCTGCCGTCCTTCAGGGTCGCCCTGATATGGCCGGTATAATTGTTCGGATAGGGATTGTCCGGATCGATCACGAACTTCACCTTGGCCGCCAGCGCCAGCACGGCCGCATCGCGGATCGCGGTTTCCGTGAACGCGCCGAGCCCGACACCGCCATGGACGAAGCCGGTAGCAAGCAGATACGGCACGGCGAATTTGGCGGCATAGCCGTTGCGCGGGCGCTGCTTGTCAGCGAGCGGCTCCCACAGCCGGTGCACGGTCCCCTCCGCCACCTCGCAAAGGATCGCCTCGACGTCATCGGCCTTGATCCCGCGGGCGGCGAGCCTGCGCGCGCAATCGATGTAAGGCTGCGCCATGGTTCCACAGGGGTAAGGCTTGAACGCCAGCGTGTCCGTCACCCAGCGCGTGCCGAAATCTCCGGTCAACGCCTCATAGTCGCCTTTGGTGGTGTGGGCGAAACCATGAAACAGCCCGTGCACGCCCTCGAACACCGTACGCGGACCGACAAAACCCCGCCGCGCCAACAATGCGGCGCGAATGCCGGATTGCGCCGCCCAGCCCGCGTGCAGCCGCTTGGTCCAGGCGCCCTCGGCGAGATATTCGATGATGCCGCCCGCCATGCTGCCGGCGATGCCGAGCGCGTTCACGATCTCTTTGGCATTGAGCCCTAGTGCGGCGCCGACGCCGGCGGCCGCCCCCATCGCGCCGAAAATCGCGGTCGGGTGAAAGCCGGCCTTGTGCACCGCCTTCGGCACCACGAGACTTAACCGGCAGAGCACTTCGGTGCCGACCGCAATTCCGCTCAGCGCCATGTTTCCGTGCGGATTGTGACGCTCGCAGGCGGCAAGGACCGCGGGCACGATCACGGCGCCGGCATGGACCGGGCCGCCCTCGAACGTATCGTCGAAATCCTCGCCATGCGCCGCCGTGCCGTTGACGAAGGCCGCGCCCGCGGCCGTCAATGTACGCCGATGGCCAATGACCGTGCAGGGTCCGTCGTCATCGCAAGCACCGAGCGCGCATCGCACATAGTCCTCGTTGCGCGCGGTGACGCAGAGGCCGACAACATCGATCAGAAGGTCCTCGCATTTGCGCGCGGTCGCCGCCGGCAGGACGCCCGGCTTAAGGCTAGCGATTTTCTGCGCCAGGGTTTCGGCGACGGAGATTTTCGGCAGTTCGGCGGTCATGATGGCCCGGATTGGGAAATGGCTTTCAAGTCGGCGGATCAGACGCGGAATATCCGGCTATAGCGGGACCTGATGGCGCTGCCCTGCTGCTCCACGGCGATCGGGTCTTCCTTCATGGTCTTGATGTCCTTGAGCGGAATACAGCCCGGCTTTTCCTTGGTCTGCGGATGCGCCGAGCGCAAGCCGCCGATGTCGATGATGAGTTGCTGGGCTTCGCGGGTAAAGCAAAACGACTGGAACAACCGCGCCGCATTCGGGTTCGGCGCGCCTTTGAGGATACCGTTGGGACCGATAATCATCGGCGACCCCTCGGTGGCGTAGACCGGCTCGACCGGGCGTCCCGCTTCCTTCATCTGCAGGATGAGGTATTCGACGCCGTCGGCCATGATGGCGCGCTCGCCGAGTTCAAGTTTCTTCGGCGGATCGGACGATGACTGCACCTGCATGACATTCTGCTTGGCGAGCTGTTCGAACCAGCCCCAGCCCAGCTCGCGCTGCAACTGATACGTCGCCGTCATGATGGTGCCGCTATAGCCGGGATGGGCCTTGACGATCTTACCCTTCCATTTCGGATCGAGCAGATCGGCGAAACTCTTCGGCGCGTCTTCGGCTTTCACCAGTTTGGTGTTATAGGCGATGATGCTGAGAAAAATGCGCCAGCTTGCGAACTGGCCGTCGACATCCCTGTGCTCGGGCGGATAGAATTTGGCGACATCCTCCGGCACATAAGGTGCAAGAATGCCGTCGCGCTTCCAGGCGACGAAATGCGCGGCATCGGACGAATTCACCACATCGACGGCATGGATGTTGCTGGAATATTCCTGACCGATGCGCTGGAATACGCGCTCGGCGCCGGTGCGCTCGACGCGCACGGCAATCCCGGGATATTTGGCCTCGAACACCCTTGCCAGCTTCTGGGCGACCGGCAGATCGGTCGAGGTATAGTGGACGACCTGGCCTTCCTTCTTGGCCGCATCGATCAGGGCCGGCGTCACCGGCTCAGCCGGTGGCGCTTCCGCCAGGACGCGAGTCGAGAACGCTGCACCCGCCAGCACCCCGCCGGCTATCTTGAGCGCATCGCGACGCGCAAAATTTCTGGTTTTCATTGAGCCACTCTGTCGGCCGGTTTCGGCCGAATTCGATACACCCGGGTATACGTATTTTAATCCAGCAGCAATGCGTCAGTCGGTGTCGACAGCCCGATCCCCTTGCCGATAAACTTGACAGTTAGACCGGAACGATGGATTTGGCCAGCCGCTCGTCTAGTGAGAGATGAAAAGCTGCGAAGACGACCCAGCGGGTTCGAGGAGATGGAAATGACGGGCCCGGCGGGCGCTTCGAGGATCGCTGCACAGGTCGTGCGCGCGCTGGCCGTTCTTCTTGCAACGCAGGGTTTTTTCGCTGACGCGAGTCTCGCGCAGGAATACCCGTCGCGTGCCATTCGGATCATCGTTCCCTTTGGCGCCGGGGGGCCTGCGGATGTTGCGGCGCGCGTGCTCGGCAATGCCCTGCAGGAGAGCCTCAAGCAGGCTATCGTGATCGAAAACCGTCCCGGCGCCGGCGCCGTGATCGGCACGCAAGAGGCCGCCAAGTCCGCGCCCGACGGCTACACGTTGTTGATGATGTCGAATACCCAGACCGCCAATGAATCGCTGGTGCCGCAGCGCAAATATGAGTTGATGCGAGACTTGGTGCCGATCGCGCCGATCAACACTTCCGATCTTGTGATCGTCGTGCACCCGCAAGTTCCGGCAAAAACGCTGAAGGAATTCATCGCGCTTGCCAAATCGCAGCCGGGAAAACTGAATTACGCCTCCTCCGGGCAGGGCACGCCCTATCACATGGCGGGCGAGCTTTTCAAAACCATGGCCGGCATCGATCTCGTGCATGTGCCCTACCGCAACAGCGGCGAAGCGCGCAACGGCGTCATCGGCGGGCAGGTGCAGATGATGATCGACGCGGTCACGACCATGGCGCCCAATGTCAGCCAGGGTCAGGTACGGGCGCTCGCCACCACGGGCAAGACGCGCTCCAGCGTGTTGCTCGAGGTGCCAACGGCCGGAGAAGCGGGCCTGGGAGGCTATGAGGCCACCATCTGGCTCGGATTGATGGCGCCCACCGGCACGCCGAAACCGATCATCGACAAAATGAATGCCGCCATCGACGCCGCCATCCAACGGCCGGAGATCGTCAAACTCTGGGCCGACCAGGGCGCAGCGCCGATGTCGATGACCCCAGAGGAATTCGACAAATTCTTGCGCGCCGATATTGTGAAATACGCCGAAATCGTCAAGCAATTTGCCGACAAGCCCTGAGAAGAAGCTGGGATTACCGATTCAATGCCGAGCATTCGATTTCGCCTCAATGGCGTCGAGACCGACATCGACGCCGATCCCGATACGTCACTGCTCACGATCCTGCGCGGCAAGCTCGCCATGATGGGTTCGCATTTCGGCTGCGGCGCCGGCGAGTGCGGCGCCTGCAACGTCATCGTCGGCGATCGCGCCGTGACCGCCTGCGACACCCCGCTATGGTCGGTGGCCGACAAGATCGTCACCACCATCGAGGGGTTGGGAGATGCGCAAAAACCGCACCCGTTGCAACGGGCCTTCATCGCCGAGCAGGCGCTGCAGTGCGGCTATTGCGTTTCCGGCATATTGATGAGCGCGGCGGCGCTGTTGAAGCAAAATCCAGACCCGACGGGCACCGATGTGAAATCCGCGCTCGACCGCAACCTTTGCCGCTGCGGTTCGCATAACCGCATGGTGCGGGCGATATTGCGCGCGGCGGCGGAGATGCGCAAGCAATGACAGCCCAAGCTCCCTCCCCCGCCGCGCCCAAATTGCCGCCCAGCCTTGCGGCGAACCCGAAGCTTTCGTCATGGATCCGTTTCGCGCCGGAGGGGCAGGTTGCAGTCTCTCCTGGAAAGGTCGAGATCGGGCAAGGCATCGTAACCGCGCTCGCCCAGATCGCCGCCGACGAACTCGACGTCGATATCGGCCGCGTGCGGATGGTACGCGCCTCCACGGCGGGCAGCCCCAATGAGGGCGTCACCTCGGGCAGTCTCTCCGTGCAGCAATCCGGACGCGCGATCCGGCAGGCGTGTGCCGAAATTCGCCGGATATTTTTGTCGGCCGCTGCCGAGCGCCTCGGCGTCGAAGCCGGCGTGCTCGATATCGCCGATGGCACGATCTTAGGACCCGGTAATGTCTCCACCAGTTACTGGGAACTTGCATCCGACATCTCGCTCGACCGTGACGCCACGCCGGGCGCGCTTCCGAAGGCATCGTCGCAGCGCAAGCTTGCCGGAAACTCCGTGCAGCGGCTCGATATTCCCGACAAGGTCTTCGCGCATGCACGCTTTATTCACGATACTACCCTGCCCGGCTTGTTGCACGGCCGCGTGCTGCGATCGGAGCATTCGCATGCGGCGCTTCTCGAGTTGAAAGACGACGGCGCGCGCAAGGTCGAGGGCCTGGTCGCGATCGTGCGCGACGGCAATTTCGTAGGCGCCGTCAGCGAAACCGAAGCCGGCGCCGAATTGGCGCTTGCCGCGTTGCGCAAGGGCGCCAAATGGACGCCGCGCGAAGCGCTCCCCGATGAGCACGGGCTTGCGGAATGGCTGAAGCGACAGCCGACCGAATTGAGCGTGATCGCCAGCAAGAAGGCGTCAGCGCCGCCTGTGACGACGCGCACGATCCGCCGGCAATATACCCGACCCTATATCGCGCATGGATCGATCGCGCCGTCCTGCGCGATGGCGCAATGGGACGGCGACCGCGTCCGGGTCTGGACCCATAGCCAAGGGGTCTATCTGCTCCGCGCCGATCTTGCGCTTGTGCTCAAGCTTCCGCGCGAGCACATCACGGTCGAGCATATGGAAGGCGCGGGCTGCTATGGCCATAATGCCGCCGACGACGTCGCGCTCGACGCCGTGTTGCTGGCGAAGGCAGCGCCCGGCCGACCGGTTCGCGTGCAGTGGTCGCGCGCCGACGAGATGTCGCACGCGCCCTTTGGCGCGGCGATGACCATCGAGATCGAGGCCGATCTCGATGCGAAGGGCGAGATCGTCGACTGGCGCCACAGCATCTGGAGCAACGGCCACACCGCGCGGCCCGGACGCGCCGAACTGCCGGCGCTGCTCGCGGCAACCGAATTGGCAAAACCGTTCCCGCGCGCCATCGCCACCAATCCGGCGCAGGCCAATGGCGGCGGCGCCGACCGCAACTCGATTCCGCTGTACGATTTTCCGTCCTGGCAGATCGAGTGCCACCGCCTCACCACCATGCCGATCCGCACCTCGGCGCTGCGAACGCTCGGCGCGCAGGGCAACGTGTTTGCGATCGAATCCTTTCTCGACGAACTGGCCGCCGCGCGCGGCGAGGATCCGCTTTCGTTCCGCTTGCGTCACCTGTCGGATCCCCGCGCGCAGGACGTAATCCGCGCGGTAGCAAAACGCGCCGGCTGGAAGCCGGGGAAGCGCGATGGCGTTGGTCACGGTCTTGGTTTTGCGCGCTACAAGAACACCGGCGCCTATTGCGCCGCGATCGCCGAGATCGAGGGTGCCGCGGATATCAGCGTCAAACGCCTGACGATTGCGGTCGATGTCGGCGAGGCGATCAATCCCGATGGCCTGATCAATCAGATCGAGGGCGGTGCGATCCAGGCCACGAGTTGGGTGTTGAGGGAGCGGGTCCGCTTCGACGCGACGCGCATCACCAGCAATTCGTGGACCGAATATCCGATCCTCCGCTTCAGCGAGGTGCCCGAAGTGGATGTGGAAGTGATCTCGCGGCCGGAGATCGAACCGGTCGGCGCCGGCGAAGCGGCGCACGGCCCGGTGACGGCGGCGATCGCCAATGCCGTGTTCGATGCGCTGGGAGTGCGCGTTCGCGACCTGCCGATCACGCGCGAGCGCCTGATTGCGGCGATGGAAACCGCCTCATGACCAGTCTGAACATTCTCGGCGGTGGCGCGGCGCAAGGCCTGGTCGGAAGTCTCGCGGCGAGATTCAAGGAACAGACCGGTCTCGACATCGCTGGCGAGTTCGGCGCGGTCGGCGGCATGGCCGGCAAATTGCGCGGGCGCGCGCCTGCCGACATCGTCATCCTCACGGCAGCGCTGATCGCCGATCTGGCGAAAGAAAACCTCGTCACCAGCGCCTCGATCTCGGACATCGGCCGGGTCGAGACCGCGATCGCCGTTCGCGCCGCCGATCCGCAACTGTCGGTTCAAGACGCGGCAGATTTGCGCGCGGTGCTGCTTGGCGCCGACGCGATTTTCATTCCTGACACCAGGGCGTCCACCGCCGGCATTCATGTCGCCAAGGTGTTGCAGCAACTCGATATCGCCGCGGCGATCGCGGCGCGGCTAAAAATCTATCCGAACGGGGCGACCGCGATGCGGCATTTGGCCGAAAGCGACGCGTTGCGCCCGGTCGGTTGCACGCAGGCGACCGAGATTATCGCGACCAAGGGCGTGAAGCTTTCGGGATCGCTCCCGCCGGGATGCGAGCTCGCCACCCTTTATACCGCAGCGGTTGCCACAGCCGCCGCTCACGCGGCGCAGGCGCAAATCCTAATTGATTTATTGACGGACCCAAATCAGCGCGAATTGCAGACACGGGCGGGCTTCCTCGACGCCCGAAAGTAGTTACAATCATTGGAAAACGGGGGAGGATCGCAATGCGGCGTCGCGACTTCATCAAGATCAGCATTAGCCTGGGTACAGCGGCAACGTTGGCGCCTTTTCCCACGCGCGCGCAGAGCAAAATGGTCTTGAAGGCTTCCGACGTGCAGCCGCCCGGCTATCCGACAGTGGCAGCGACCGAAAATCTCGGCAAGAAACTTGAGGCCGCCACCGGCGGGCGGCTCTCGGTCCAGATGTATCCGTCGATGCAGCTTGGCGGGGAGAAGGAAACCATCGAGCAGACCCAGATCGGCGCGATCCAGCTATTGCGCGTCAGCGTCGGATCGATGGGGCCGATCGTCGACGACATCAACGTCGTCAACATGCCGTTCCTGTTCAGGAACACCACGCACGCCGAAAAGATGATGGACGGGCCGATCGGCCAGGAATTGCTCGACAAGATCACGGCGAGCCCGAACGCCAACCTGGTCGCGTTATGCTGGATGGATGCCGGAGCCCGCAACCTCTACAACACCAAGCACCCCGTCAAATCGATCGAGGACGTCAAGGGCCTGAAATTCCGCGTCATTGGCAATCCGATCTTCATCGACATGATGAATGCGCTCGGCGGCAACGGCGTGGCGATGGGCTACGATCAGGTGTTCAGCGCGCTTCAGACCGGCGTGATCGACGGCGCCGAGAACAACCTGCCAAGCTACGTCTACAGCAAT
>DATGGY010000021.1:0-12051 GCA_035308285.1 Bradyrhizobium sp.
GCTCTTGAATGCATGATTCGTCATAGGCCGAATCGTACACCAACTCTCAAAAATGCCGAGTTCTTGCCCAGCCTCGACGGGTAGACTGGCAAGGTAGTCGTAGCCCGGATGAGCGCAAGCGATATGCGGGGTCGTTGGCAGGCTCCGCGAAGCAATCCATTCTTTCTTTGCGAGGTTGGAAATGGATTGCTTCGTCGCGAAGAGCTCCTCGCAATGACGGCCCCTGATGGGCTGCGAGCACGGTGGGCATGGCGCAACGGCGCCTTTGCCCACCCTACGCCGTCCTCATCATTTGCCGCAGCTCGGTCTTCAACACCTTGCCGTAATTGTTCTTCGGCAGCGCGTCGAGATAGACGTAACGCTTCGGCCGCTTGAAACGCGCAATTGAAGCGAGACAATGCGCGTCGAGTTTGGCGTCGTCGGCAACCGCCCCCTCCTCCAGCACCACGCAGGCGACGACGATTTCGCCCCACTCGGGATCGGGGACGCCGATCGCCGAGACCTCGCGCACGTCTGAATGCGTCAGCAGCGCTTCCTCAACCTCGCGCGGATAGATATTGGTGCCACCCGAAATGATCACGTCCTTGGAGCGGTCGGACAGCGTCAGAAACCCGTCTTCGTCGAGCCGTCCGACGTCTCCGGTACGCAGCCATCCGTCCTTGAGTGTCTCGGCATTGGCGTTCGGGTTGTTCCAGTAACCGAGCATGGCGGCGGCGCCCTTGGCTTCGACCTCGCCGGTTTCGCCCGGGCCTAGCTGCTTTCCGTCCGCGCCGGTGATGCGAACCGACATCACGCTCTGCGCGGGACCAACGGAGGCAAGCCGCTCCAGATAACGCGGATGATCGGTCCGCGCGTGCCATTCGCGGCTCAGCGAGGTGATCGTCATCGGCGATTCGCCCTGGCCATAAATCTGCACAAAGCGCTGACCCATGGTCTCGATCGCGTCTCTGATGTCGGCGAGATACATCGGCCCGCCGCCATAGATGATGGTGCGGATGCCCTCGCCGTCCTCGCCGCGGCGTTTGGCGGCATCGACCAGCCGCCGCACCATGGTGGGCGCGGCGAACATCACGACATTGTCGAGCTGGCGCGCCAGGTTGAGCACTTCATCCGGATCGAAGCCGCCGGATTCAGGAATCACGTGCCGCCCGCCCATGCGGACATGCGGGAAGTTATAGAGGCCCGCGCCATGCGAAATCGGGGCGGCGTAGAGCGAAGCATCGTTCGGCGTCGCGCGATCGACATCGGCGAGATAACACAGCGACATCGCCACCAGATTGCCGTGGCTCAGCATCACGCCCTTGGGCCGGCCGGTGGTGCCGGAAGTGTAGAAAAGCCAGGCAAGATCGTCGACCTCGCGTTCGAGCGGTGCGGGCGCGCCTTCGCCCTCGCGCATCGCGCGGTAGACGTCGCTGTCGACCGAGAGCGTCTTCATCGCTGCCGGCAGATCGGCTTTCGCCGCCATCAGCGCTTCGACCGTGTCGTCGGAGACAAAGGTCAGTTTCGCGCCGGCATCGCTGCATATCCAGGCGGCCTCGCGGCCGTGCAATTTGGCATTGATCGGAATCGCGACCGCGCCGGTCCACCAGATGCCATAGAGGCATTCGAGATATTGGGTGCAGTTGCTTGCGAACAACGCGACGCGGTCGCCGGGGACAATATCGTGGTTGCGCGCAAGGGATGCGCCGATCGCCGATGCACGCCGTGCAAAGGTGGCATAGTCCGCATCGAGATCGAAGCCGGTCAGAAGCGCCGGCGCTTCGGGGCGAAGCCGCGCCGATGCTGCGAGCCATTCGGCGACGTTCATGACTTGAGGCCCTCGAACGCCGCCTACTTCGCCGGCTCCAGCACCGAGACATAATTGGCAACCGCGGCCCCTCCCATGTTGAAGATGCCGCCGAGTGTTGCATTCTTGAGCTGCATGCCCTCCGGCGCCTGGCCGACGAGCTGCATGGCCGTCATCACGTGCATGGAGACGCCGGTGGCGCCGATCGGATGACCCTTGGCCTTCAACCCGCCCGACGGATTGATCGGCAGCTTGCCGTCCTTCTGGGTCCAGCCTTCCAGAATCGCGCGCGCGCCCTGCCCCCGCGGCGTCAAACCCATGGCTTCATATTCGATCAATTCGGCGACGGTGAAGCAGTCATGGGTTTCGACAAAGGACAGATCGGAAAGCTTGACACCTGCCCTCTGCAACGCCCGGGCCCAGGCCACGCTGCAGCCTTCGAACTGCAGGATGTCGCGCTTGGACATTGGCAGGAAATCCTGCGCGTGCGCGGTGGCCCGGAAATTAACGGCCTTGCCCATCGACTTTGCGGTCTCCGTATCGGCCAACACCAGTGCGGCGGCGCCGTCCGACACCAGCGAGCAATCGGTGCGCTTCAAGGGGCCGGCGACAAACGGATTCTTCTCGCTTTCGGCGCGGCAGAATTCAAAACCAAAATCCTTGCGCATCTGCGCAAAGGGATTGGCGACGCCGTTCTTGTGGTTTTTCGCCGCGATCATCGCCAGCGCATCGGACTGATCGCCGTATTTCTGGAAATAGGCCTGCGCAATCTTGCCGAACACACCGGCGAATCCACCCGGGGTATCGCCATCCTCGGGCAGATACGAGGCGCGCAAGAGATTGCGGCCAATCTCGGCCGGAGGCGTCCGGGTCATCTGCTCGACGCCAACCACCAGCACGATTTTCGCAGCCCCCGCCGCGATCGCGCGGACGCCCTGATGCACGGCGGCCGAACCGGTGGCGCAGGCATTCTCGACCCGGGTCGCCGGCTTGAACCGCAAATGCGGATCGGCCTGCAGCACGAGCGCAGCGGTGAAATCCTGCGGCGAGAAGCCGGCGTTGAAATGCCCGAGCACGATCTCGTCGACGTCAGCGGCGGCAACACCGGCGTCGGCGAGCGCCTCATTGGCGACGCGGACCACAAGGCTCTCGACCGTCTCGGTATCGAATTTGCCAAAAGGCGTATGCGCCCACCCGACGATGCTGGCAGTCATAGTCGTTTCTCCCGTGCGTTTTGCCGTTTGAGCATGATCTTTTCGGAAAACCGGTTCCCACTTTTCCGGATCATGCTCGCCAAAAATCAGGCGACGAACTTACCACCAAGTTCGTCTTCTATGTGAATCCGGATGATGTCGTCGAAGGTCTTTTCGGCCGTCGTGAAGCCGAGCTGCAGCGCGCGCCTGGGGTCAAAATTGCGCGGCCAGCCCTCGACAATCCCCATAATGAAGGCATCCGGCTCGCGTTTGATCCGCGCCGCCACTTTTTCTCCCGCCACGCGTTTGAGCGCCGCGATCTGCTCGCCGACTGTCGCGGACAGGCCCGGCATGGTGAGGTTGCGGCGGGCGCCGACTACGGCCGTAACGATGGTCGCGGCATGAATCAGGAAGCCGACCGCCGAACGCGGCGAGGCGTGCCAATGCCGGACCTCCTCGGATACCGGCAAGATCGCCTCCTTGCCGGCAAGCGGTTCGCGCAGGATACCGGAGAAAAATCCGGAAGCGGCCTTGTTGGGCAGGCCCGGGCGAATGCAGATGGTTGGCAGGCGGATGCCGACGCCGTCCATGAAGCCGCGCCGCGAATAGTCTGCGAGCAACAGCTCCCCGATCGCCTTCTGGGTGCCATAACTCAACAGCGGGGTTAAGAAGAACTCATCGCCGATCGCGTCGGGAAACGGCGCGCCGAACACCGCAATCGAGGAGGTGAACACCACCCTTGGCCTGTAACCGCCGCCGGCGAGCCTGATCGCGTCGAACAGCATTCGTGTGCCGTCGAGATTGATCCGATAGCCCTTGTCGAAGTCGAGTTCGGCTTCGCCGGAAACGATCGCCGCAAGATGGAAGATCACGTCGGGGCGATCGGCGACCAGCTTTTCGGCAACGCCTGCTACTGCGAAATCGCAGGTCACGGTATCGACCGGAAATCCGGCCTTGGGGCTAGCCGGCGCGACTACGTCCTGCAACGTCATCCGCGTGATGTCGGCCTTGCCGAGACGGCAATCGCGCAGCAACCGCTCGGTCAATTTGCGGCCGACCATGCCGGCCGCGCCCAAAACCAGAATATGCAATACCCGCTCCCTCTATCGGCGCCTTGCGATTGGTTTAGCCGTCATTGCGAGCGCAAGCGAAGCAATCCAGCCCATAGCAAACAAGAAACTGGATCGCTTCGGAGCTTATGCTCCTCGCGATGACGGAAACCGCGTGGTCACTCCTTGACGGCTCCGGTCATCGCCGACACATAATGCTCGACGAAGAAGGCATACAGGATCACGAGCGGCAACGAGCCGACCAACGCGCCCGCCATCAGCGAACCCCATTTGTAGATGTCGCCGTCGACGAACTCGTTGACGATCGCCACCGGCACGGTCTTGTTCGGCGTCGATTGCAGGAAGGTGAGCGCGTAAATGAATTCGTTCCAGCACAGCGTGAAAGAGAAAATGAAGGCCGAGATCAGCCCGGGAACGGCTAACGGCACGACGATGCGGGTGAGAATTTGCCAGCGCGACGCACCGTCGATAAGGGCACATTCCTCAAGCTCATAGGGGATGGTCTTGAAGTATCCCATCAAGAGCCAGGTCGAGAACGGAATGAGCAGCGTGGGATAGACGAGGATCAGCGACAAGGGCGAATCGAACAGGCCATAGGCCTGGATCACCGATGCCAGTGGAATGAACAGGATCGACGGCGGCACCAGATAGGCAAAGAAGATCAGGACGCCGACCGTGTCCGCACCCTTGAAACGCAGCCGCACGATGGCATAGGCGGCGAGCACGCTCGCGATGATCGAGAGCGTCGTGGCGCCGACCGCCACATACATCGTGTTCCAGAGCCATCGCGGGTATTGGGTCTCGAACAAGAGCTTGCTGATATGCTTGAAGGTCGGATGCACCACCCAGAACGGGTTGTACGTATTCATGTCGATCAGCTGCTCGTCCGGTTTGATCGACGTCAGCGCCATCCAGTAGAACGGAAACAACAGCACGACCAGGATCACGCCAAGCGGCAGATAAAGCGTCACCACGCGGCGCGGCAACGATTCCAGATAGCTCATGCCCTCGCTGGCGTCGCTGGCGACGACGCTCCCAACCTTCGATGGCAACACGGAATCAGTCATTGCTCGATCCCTGCTGCCACTTGCGGCGCTGCATGCCGAACCAGGAAATCGCGATCGCCGCGAGCAGGAACGGGATCATGGCGGTCGCAACCGCGGCCCCCTCACCCAGCCGTCCGCTGATGATGCCGCGCTGATAGCTCAACGTCGCCATCAGATGCGTGGCATTGACCGGGCCGCCGCGGGTCAGCGCCCAGATCAGCTGGAAGTCGGTGAAGGTGAACAGCACCGAGAAGGTCATCACGACGGCGATGATCGGCGTCAACAACGGATAGGTGATGTAGCGGAACCGCTGCCAGTTGGTGGCGCCATCCAATGTCGCGGCCTCATAGAGCGAGGGCGACACCGTCTGCAGGCCGGCCAACAGCGTGATCGCGACGAAGGGCACGCCGCGCCAGATATTGGCGAAGATCACGCTGCCGCGCGCCCAGTTCGCATCGCCCAGAAAATTGATGTTCTGGTCGATCAGGCCGAGCTTGGTCAACGACCAGGAAATGATCGAGAACTGGGCATCGTAAATCCACCAGAACGCGATCGCCGAAAGCACGGTCGGAACTATGAAGGGAATCAGCACGACCGAGCGGATCAGCGCCTTGAACGGCATGTGACGGTTGAGCAGCAGCGCGAGATAAAGGCCGATTGCGAATTTGATCGCGCTGGCGACGATCGTATAAAGCAGCGTATTGAAAACCGAGAGCCAGAAGACCGCGTCGTCCCAAAGCCATTCGTAGTTCTCAAGCCCTACGAAAATCCCTCCGCGGCCGATGCGTTCGTCGGTGAAGCTCATCCAGACACCGAGACCAAGCGGATAGGCGAGGAACAAGATGAGAAACGCCGCCGCCGGCAGCATGAACCACAGCGCCATGAAGTTGCGGTTGAACCTCAGCCGCGACCACAGGGACGGCGTATCGGCGACGCGGGAAGCCCGAACAGGCACAGACGTTTGAAGAGTGGTCATTTCGCTTGAGTTCCATCCCGGGATATGACGCCGGGCCGTTCGCTACTAACACCGAGCCTCGCCCGGATTTACAGCGGAAAAGCAGGCGCGGCGATCCGCGCCGGCGAACCATCTTACCTGAAGATGCGCTTGGCGGAACGCTCCGCCGAGGCCATCGCGGTCTTCACATCCTCGCGACCGGTGCAGTAGTTGGCGAACATGTCGACCACGACAAAGTCGGCGATCGCGGCGGCCGCGTTCTCGCCCATCTGGGCAAGACCGGCCGGCGTGAGCGAGGTTTCGCCGACGTCCCGGAACGGCGTGTTTTTGGGATCGGCGGTCCAGATCGGATTCTTGGTGAAGTCGAGCAGGAACGGCGAGAGGTAGCCTTGGGCAGCCTCCACCCAGGGATTGAACTGGGCCGGCTCGAGCATGAAGGCCGTGAAGGCTTTGCAGGCTTGCGGGACCTTGGTGAAGTTGAAAACCAGGATCGGGAAGCCGAGATTCAATTCTCTGGTTTTTCCATCGACCCCCGGCACCAAATGGGCGTGATTCATGTCCTCGGCGATTTGCGGATTTTGGCTTTTCGCCGTGACATAGATCGAGATGCCGTTGACGGTCAGGAAGAGCTGACCGGCCAGGAACGCTTTGTTGTTGGAACTGTCGTTCCAGGACGCGGTGCCCGGAATGAAGTTGTCATATAGGCCCTTGACGTATTCGAGCGCCTTGGCGGTCTCCGGCGAATTGAGGACGACCTTGTTGTTGGCGTCGATCAAATTGCCGCCATGCGCCCACAACGCCCAATGCAGCCAAGAATTGGCATCGCCCGAGGCGTGTCCGAGCGCCATGCCCGCCGGCGTGCCGTTCTTGTTCAAGCCCTTGATCAGGTCGGCAAAGCCGGCGAGGTCCTTTGGAAACTCCTTATGGCCTGCCTTTTCCATCGCAGCGATGCGGTAGTTCACGAGGGCGCCGGTCACGGCGACGGGGATGCCGATCCACTTACCGTCAAGTTTGCCGTAGGCTTCGCCCGCTTTAGACCACCCACCGCCTTTCTTCCCGAGGTAATCGGCAACGTCGCTCATATCGACGCATTTGCTCGGGAACAGGAACGGCAGGGAATAGAGGCCCCAGACGATATCCAGCCCCTGCCCGGTATTCGCGGCCACCGACGCCTTCGGCTGAACATCCTCATAGGATTCGTTGGAGACACTGATGGTTACGCCGGTCGCCTTCTGAAAGGCATCGACGATTTTCATGAAGGCTACATCCTCCGCCTCGACAAAGCGCTTCCAGCGCAACAGGCTGATCTTGGCGCCCGGTTCCGGCTTCCACGGCGCGGCCTGAGCCCACGCCTTCGCATAACCCAGCAATTGCTCGCTCGACATTGCAGCCGCGATTGCAAGCAGACTGCCGCCGCCCTTGAGCAAGGACCGCCGATCTGGTGTGAAATCACTCATTGTCCCTTTTCTCCCTGTTGAATCGGGTCGCGCTTCGACCTACTGCTTTTTCTCATATCTATAGTCGCTTGCCGGTCGCCTCGTCGAACAAATGCACCACCGAGGGGTCCGGCCTGAGCCGGATCCTGTCGCCGGGATTGAACTGGTGGCGTTCGCGGAACACGGCGACAACTTGTTCGCCGCCAAGCTTGGCGAAGACCTGCGTTTCCGAGCCGGTTGGCTCGACCACGATGATTTCGGCTTCGGCGCCGTCATCGGCAATGGTGAAATGCTCGGGCCGCACGCCGTAGACCGCAGGACGGCCGTCGGAATTGGCCGGTGGGGCAGCGAGCGGCAATTTCACCCCGTTTGGTCCCTCGAAAACGGCGCTGCCGTTCACCTTGACCTTGCCCTTGAGGAAATTCATCGCCGGCGAGCCGATGAAACTCGCCACGAACTGATTGTCCGGCCGATCGTAGAGCTCGAGCGGCGAGCCGATCTGTTCGACGATGCCCTCGTGCATCACCACGATCTTGTCGGCCATGGTCATGGCCTCGATCTGATCGTGCGTCACATAGACGGTCGTGGTCCGCAGCCGCTGGTGCAATTCCTTGATTTCGGTGCGCATCGCCACGCGCAATTTGGCGTCGAGGTTCGACAGCGGCTCGTCGAACAGGAACACCTGCGGATCGCGCACGATCGCGCGTCCCATCGCGACGCGCTGGCGTTGTCCGCCGGAAAGTTGGCGCGGATAGCGGTCAAGCAGCGGCGTGAGCGCCAGGATCTCCGCGGCGCGCTTGACGCCCTTCTTGATTTCTTCCGAATTCGCCCCGCGCAGCTTGAGCGAAAATCCCATATTGTCGGCGACCGTCATATGCGGATAGAGCGCATAGTTCTGGAACACCATGGCGATGTCGCGCTCTTTGGGCTGGACATTGTTGACGACACGGTCGCCGATCGAAATCGTGCCCGAGGTGATGTTTTCGAGCCCGGCGAGCATCCGCAACAAGGTCGACTTGCCGCAGCCGGAGGGACCGACCAGCACGACAAAAGCGCCGTCCTCGATCGGTATCGTGACGCCATGCAAGATTTCAAAGCCGCCAAAGGATTTCCGCACATCGCGGATATGCACAGACGACATTACTTCCCTCCAGATACGCTTCCCACCGGCGGTAAATGCGAGGACCGCCCTTGATTTGACCGGGTCTTACCAGACTTTTTCGATGATGTCCTTGGATCAAAGTCGTAGGCATTGGCTTCGGCCGCCAGCCGTTGCAGAGCGTACGGTGACATGCGAACATTAGCCGCCAATACGAAGATTACGCACAAAAATAAGGCGTGTGCGGTGCGGGAGAACCCATGAACAAGCCGCTAACCGGCGTCACCAGGCGCAAACTCCGTTCCAGCGAGTGGTTCAACAACCCCCACAACCCCGGAATGACCGCGCTCTACCTCGAGCGCTACCTTAACTATGGCCTGACCCGGCAAGAGCTGCAGTCGGGAAAACCGATTATCGGCATCGCTCAGACCGGCAATGATCTGTCGCCCTGCAACCGGCATCACCTTGAGCTGGCGCATCGGGTCCGGGAGGGAATCCGTGCCGCCGGCGGCATCGCGATGGAATTTCCGATGCACCCGATCCAGGAAACCGGCAAGCGGCCGACCGCGGCGCTTGACCGCAACCTTGCCTATCTCGGATTGGTCGAAGTCCTGTTCGGCTACCCGCTGGATGGCGTGGTCCTGACCACGGGCTGCGACAAGACCACGCCCGCCTGCCTGATGGCGGCGGCAACCGTCAATCTGCCGGCCATCGTGCTTTCCGGCGGACCGATGCTGAACGGCTGGTATAACGGCCAGCGCGCCGGTTCCGGAACCGTAGTCTGGAAAGCGCGCGAGGAACTGGCGGCCGGCGAAATCGACTACGAGCAGTTCATCAATATCGTGGCCTCCTCGGCGCCGTCGGTCGGTCATTGCAACACCATGGGCACCGCTTCGACCATGAATTCGCTGGCCGAGGCGCTGGGCATGTCGCTGCCCGGTTGCGCGGCGATCCCCGCGCCCTATCGCGAGCGCGGGCAGATTGCGTATGAGACCGGCAAGCGCATCGTCGGTATGGTTTGGGAGGACTTGAAACCGTCAGACATCCTGACGCGAAAGGCGTTTGAGAACTGTATCGTCGTCAATTCGGCGATCGGGGGCTCGACCAACGCGCCGATCCACATCAACGCGCTTGCCCGCCATATCGGCGTGGAACTTTCGATCGACGATTGGCAGAAATTCGGTCACGCGGTTCCCCTTCTGGTGAACATGCAGCCGGCCGGCTTCTACCTCGGCGAGGAGTTCCACCGCGCCGGCGGCGTTCCGGCCGTGATGCGCGAATTGATGAAGGCCGAGCGCATCCATGAAGATGCGATGACGGTCAACGGCCACACCATGGGCGAAAATTGCCGCGAGGCGCCCAAGCCCGATGGCGACGTGATCTGGAGCTACGACAAGCCGCTGGTAAAGGACGCAGGCTTTCTGGTGCTGCGCGGCAATCTCTTCGATTCCGCGATCATGAAGACCAGCGTGATCTCCAAGGAGTTCCGCGACCGCTATCTGGTCAACCCAAAGGATCCGAACGCCTTCGAGGGGCGTGCGATCGTGTTCGAAGGCCCGGAGGATTATCACCAGCGGATCGACGATCCCTCGCTCGATATCGACGAACGCTGCATCCTGTTCGTGCGCGGCACCGGCCCGATCGGCTATCCCGGCGGCGCTGAGGTCGTAAACATGCAGCCGCCGGCGGCGCTGATCAAACGCGGCATCCTGTCCCTGCCCTGCATCGGCGACGGCCGCCAGTCCGGCACTTCAGGCTCGCCCTCGATCCTCAACGCCACGCCGGAAGCCGCGGCCGACGGGGGGCTCGCGATCCTCAAGACCGGCGACAAGGTCCGCATCGACCTCAACAAGGGCAGCGCCGACATTCTGATCCCGGATGAGGAAGTGAAGAAGCGCCATGCCGAGTTGAAGGCCAAGGGCGGCTTCCCTTATCCCGCGAGCCAGACGCCATGGCAGGAGCTCTATCGTTCAACGGTCGGCCAACAGGCCACCGGCGCCTGCATGGAGCTCGCCACGCGCTATCACGACATCGCCGGCCGGTTCGGCGTGGCGAGGGATAATCATTAGTCGTCATTGCGAGCGCAAGCGAAGCAATCCATCGCGCCGCAAACGGAGATGGATTGCTTCGTCGCTCACGCTCCTCGCAAAGATGGTGTGGACGGCTCCCGACGGCATCAGTGTGTGCCAGACTGGTGATATCGATTCGACCAGACAAAAGGGAGCCGTCCATGGGCGAGATTAGCATGATTGGTTTGGATTTGGCGAAGAACGTTTTTCAAATTCACGGGGTTGATGCCTCGGAAAAGGTGGTGTTGCGGCGCCAGCTTCGGCGTGGCGCGGTGGAGAAGTTTTTTGCAAATCTTCCGCCGTGCACGGTGGGTATAGAAGCCTGTGGCAGCGCGCACCATTGGGCGCGCGTGATCGGCCGCTATGGCCACCAGGTGCGGATAATGCCGCCGGCCCATGTGAAGCCGTACGTGAAGCGCAACAAGAACGATGGCCGCGACGCGGAGGCGATCTGCGAGGCGGTCGGGCGGCCGAGCATGCGCTTCGTGCCGGTGAAGAGCGTGGAGCAGCAGGCAACCTTGGCCGTTCATGGAACGCGAGCACTATTGGTGCGGCAGCGCACGATGGCGGCGAACGCGCTTCGGGCTGCGCTGAGCGAAGTTGGGATCGTGGCGGCGCAGGGTATCAAGGGATTGGGCGAGTTGATCGCCAGGCTCGAAGTCCCGAGCGCGGAGATCCCGGAGATGATGCGGGGGGCGCTGTTGGTTCTGGCCCGGCATTGGCAGGCACTGGATGCCGACGAGCGCGCGCTGGAGCGACAGATCGCCAAGGCCGCCCGCGCCGACCAAGATGCCCGCCGGCTGATGGAAGTACCGAGCGTCGGCCCGATCATCGCCAGCACGGTTTTGGCCAAGGTGCCCGATGCCAAGGTGTTCCGCTCGGGGCGCGATTTTGCGGCCTGGATCGGGTTGACCGGCCGCGATCACGGCACCGGCGGCAAGCATCGGCCCGGGCGCATCTCCAAACAGGGAGACCGCATGCTCCGAGCGCTCTTCATCAGCGGGGCAAGTGCCCATCTGCGGCAACAGAAGGCGCGCGGCGTCAGCGACCCGTGGCTGCGTGAGCTGCTGGCGCGAAGGCCCTACAAGGTCGTCATGGTGGCGTTCGCCGCCAAGACCGCGCGGATCATCTGGGCCATGCTGGTCAAAGGAGAACAATATCGCGTTCGCGCGAGCGCGTCGGCTGCTGCCTGTTGAGGGGCGACAGCCGCCACGCTCGCGCTCTTCCGTCGGAAAGGGCAACTATGGTGTGATGGCAAATGGTCAGGAAACCGGGATCGAAACACTCCGTACCGTCATCGCGCGTCACAGCGCGCCGCAATGATTGGAATTCGATCCGCGATCTCCATCAGGGCCCGCGGTCAAAGGCCGCATCTCGAGGCCGTATACATGACCGCT
>DATGGY010000022.1:0-21215 GCA_035308285.1 Bradyrhizobium sp.
TCGGCAACCTGGCGCTTGAGATAGACGTCGTATTTGGCGTCGATCTCCAGATGGACCGCGATCGCTGGGTCAATGGCCGACAGCTCCGGCCAGATGCTGCGGACCTCCGACCAGCCGATCTCCGGATAAGCGAGAAGCTCAAAGGCGGAGCGGCGCTGGCCGTCCTTGTTGAGCGCAAGGCCATATCTCTCAGCTTCGTTCGGGGTCAGGGTGAGCGACCGGGTCTGCGCCTTTGCGGCGTTGAGAGCAGCCATCTTGGCGCGGTGACGCAGCGATCGCGCCTGCCGCACGCAGCCGAGCGCAATCCCTTTATCCGTTAGGCGCTGGTCGGCGTTATCGGCTCGCAGGGTCAGACGATACTCGGCGCGGGAGGTGAACATCCGATACGGTTCGGTAATCCCGCGCGTGACGAGATCATCGATCATCACCCCGAGATAGCCGTCGGCGCGATCGAACACGATCGATTCGGCGCCGCTTGCCAACAGGGCTGCATTGAGCCCGGCGACCAACCCCTGTGCGGCGGCTTCTTCATAGCCCGTGGTGCCATTGATCTGTCCTGCCAGGAATAGCCCACCAAGCCGCTTGGCCTGCAGACCGAGATCGAGTTCGCGGGGGTCGACATGGTCGTATTCGATCGCATAGCCGGGGCGAATCATCCGCGCGTGCTCAAGCCCCGGGATCGAAGTGAGGATCGCAAGCTGGACCTCTTCCGGCAGCGAAGTTGAGATGCCGTTTGGATAGACGGTGCTGTCGTCGAGACCCTCCGGCTCGAGGAAGATCTGGTGCCCGTCGCGATCGCCAAATCGAACGATCTTGTCTTCGATCGACGGGCAGTAGCGGGGCCCGGTGCTCTTGATCTGGCCCGAATACATTGGCGAGCGATGCACGTTGGCCCGGATGACCTCATGCGTCGATGGCGTCGTCCTCGTGATGCCGCATTGGATTTGCGGCGTCGTGATGCGGTCGGTCATCACCGAAAACGGCTCCGGCGGATCGTCACCCGGCTGCATTTCGACTGAGGACCAGTCGATCGTTGTACCGTCCAGTCGTGGCGGCGTGCCTGTCTTGAGCCGCCCCAGCGTAAAGCCGGCGCGTTCGAACGACGACGACAATCCCATTGCCGGCGCCTCGCCGACTCGGCCAGCGGGCCAGTTGCGCTCGCCGAGATGAATCAGTCCGCGGAGAAAGGTCCCGGTCGTGACGACCACGGCGCCTACCGATAGCGCGCGGCCGCCAGCAAGCCGGATACCAGCGACGCGACCGCTTAAGACAATCAGCTCGTCGGCCTCACCTTCGATGACGCTCAGATTGGCGGTTTCGCGGATCGCCGCTTGCATCGCTGCGGCGTAAAGCTTGCGGTCGGCCTGGGCGCGGGGGCCTCGCACCGCCGGTCCCTTGCGCCGGTTGAGCATGCGAAACTGAATGCCCGCCGCATCGGCAACGCGCCCCATCAATCCGTCCAAGGCGTCGACTTCCCGGACGAGGTGACCCTTGCCGAGACCCCCGATCGCCGGATTGCAAGACATCGCGCCGACAGTCGCATACTGGTGGGTTACCAGGGCTGTCTTTGCACCCATCCGCGCGGCGGCGCTCGCCGCCTCACAGCCGGCATGGCCCCCCCCAATGACAATGACATCGAATGATTCTGAGCCGGAAATCATGCGGCGTCTTGTATAGCGCAGCCGCTCAGGCCGGAAGTGACAAGTTGGCAAAAGCGCGGTGTTTCACGTGAAACCATCCGCCTCCTCGTTTCATATGAAACAGGCGAACTCCAAGAAATGAATTAATATCCATTACTTACCGACGCAGAATTCTCTGAAGATCGCATCGAGAATGTCCTCGACGTCGACGCGGCCCAGCAATCGTCCCAGAGACTGCGAAGCTGCGCGCAGCTCTTCTGCCGCAAGCTCCTCACCCCTGCTCATGACCGACACGCAGCGTTGCAGCGCGTCGACGGTCTCTTGAAGCAATCTTCGCTGGCGCTCGCGCCCGATGAGGCCGCCCTCCCCCGATCCAAAACAATCCTGCGCAAAGAGAACTAGCGCGTCGACTAATTCGGCAACGCCATCACCCCGCACCGCAGAAATCCTGAACGTGAACCCGCTCTCCGGCCCGCGCGGCGCTCCACCACTTCCTGCATCGAGATCAATTTTGTTGCGCACGACCCAAACCGGTGCGTCAACCGACGGCGCGCTTCCCACCGTCTCCGTTTTCTCGTGCGGCGCATCGGTGACCCACAGCACCAGGTCGGCCTCCGCCGCGCGCGATCGGGCACGGCGCACGCCCTCCCGCTCCACGGGATCATCGGTCTCGCGAATCCCGGCGGTGTCGATCACCGTCACCGGATAACCATCCAGATCGAGCTGAACCTCGATGACGTCGCGCGTGGTGCCCGCGTGCGGTGAAACGATCGCGACCTCGCGGCGCGCCAACAAATTTAGCAAGGTTGATTTTCCGACGTTCGGCGGACCCGCAATCGCGACCGCCAGGCCGTCGCGCAGGCGTTCACTCCGGCCCTGCGTCGCGAGGACTTCCTGAATTTCACCGCACAGCGATCTGATGCCGGCCATGGCTGGTGCGATCAGTTCCGTGGGCACATCGCCCTCATCGGAAAAATCTATTCCGGCTTCGATCAGCGCCGAGGCCTCGATGATACGCGCCCGCCAATCCCGCGCTTTATCGCCGAGCAGTCCCTTGAGCTGCCGCAATGCCTGCCGGCGCTGCCGATCGGTATCGGCATGGATCAGATCGTCGAGTGCTTCGGCTTCGGTGAGATCGAGCTTGCCGTTCTCGAACGCGCGGCGCGTGAATTCGCCAGGCTCCGCGGCGCGGACATTTTCAAACGCCGAGAGCGCCGCCAACAACGCCGCCAGCACCGCGCGCCCACCATGGATGTGAAACTCGGCAATATCCTCTCCGGTGGCACTCCCTGGCCCCGGAAACCAGAGCGCCAGCGCATCGTCGATCGGCCCCCCGTTAAAATCGCGCAACTGCACCCGCATCGCCAAGCGCGGTTCCGGCACTTTACCGGCCAGCGCGCCAAGCACCGCCCTCGCCTGCGGTCCCGAAACCCGCACGATCGCGATGGCGCTCGGTGGCCTGCCTGACGAAAGCGCAAAAATCGTCTGCTCGCGAGAATGCATCGCTTATTTGTGCGCCGGCCTTTGCAAATGCAACGCAATTTGATCCGCCGGAAAACCGAACAGACCGCCGGAACGGAGCAAATGCTGCAGTCCCTGCTGCAACATCGCTCGCAACATTTGCGGCTACACCAGAGTGCCAGCCCCGCCATTCTCGATCCAAAACACCACTATTTCAACGGCCTATGGAATCGGTGGCCTCAAACAAGAGGGCGTCCCGGCGGATGCAGGGACGCCCCATAACTCGGCCAATGGCAAACTGGGCCAATGGCCTATTTCAGGTATTCATCGATTCGAAGAATTCCGAGTTGTTCTTGGTGTTGCGGAGTTTGTCGAGCAGGAAGTCGATCGCATCCATCGTTCCCATCGGATTGAGGATCCGGCGCAGCACGTACATTTTCTTGAGCAGTTGCGGATCGGTGATCAGTTCTTCCTTGCGGGTACCGGAGCGGGAAATGTCGATCGCCGGGAAGGTGCGCTTGTCGGAGACCTTCCGATCGAGAATCAATTCGGAATTGCCGGTGCCCTTGAACTCTTCGAAAATCACTTCGTCCATGCGGCTGCCAGTATCGACCAGCGCGGTGGCGATGATCGTCAGTGACCCGCCCTCCTCTATGTTTCGCGCGGCACCGAAGAATCGCTTCGGCCGTTGCAACGCGTTGGCGTCGACGCCGCCGGTCAGCACCTTGCCTGAGGACGGTACGACAGTGTTGTAGGCACGTCCGAGCCGGGTGATCGAATCCAAGAGGATCACCACATCGCGGCCGTGTTCGACCAGGCGTTTGGCTTTTTCGATCACCATTTCGGCGACCTGGACGTGGCGCACCGCGGGCTCGTCGAAGGTCGACGATACGACTTCGCCCTTGACCGAGCGCTGCATGTCCGTGACTTCCTCCGGCCGCTCATCGATCAAAAGCACGATCAGATAGCATTCCGGATGATTGGCCGTGATCGAATGGGCGATGTTCTGCATCAGCACGGTCTTGCCGGTGCGCGGCGGCGCCACGATCAACGCGCGCTGGCCTTTGCCGATCGGCGCAACAATGTCGATTACCCTTGCGGAAAGGTCCTTTCTGGTCGGATCATCGAGCTCGAGGCGGAAGCGCTGATCCGGAAACAGCGGGGTCAGATTGTCAAAATTGACCTTGTGCTTGGACTTTTCCGGATCCTCGAAATTCAGCGTGTTGACTTTCAACAGCGCAAAATAACGTTCGCCCTCTTTCGGGCTGCGAATGTGACCTTCGATAGTGTCACCGGTGCGAAGTCCGAAGCGGCGAATTTGGGAGGGTGAAACATAGATGTCGTCCGGGCCCGGCAGATAGTTGGCGTCAGGCGAACGCAAGAAGCCGAAGCCGTCGGAGAGCACCTCGACGACGCCCTCGCCGATAATGTCGGTTTCCTGAATTGCGAGCTGCTTGAGAATGGCAAACATCAGCTCCTGCTTGCGCATCGTGCTGGCGTTTTCGACCCCTTTCTCCTCCGCGAACGAGACGAGTTCGGCTGGTGTTTGAGCTTTGAGGTCTTGAAGTTTTATTTCCCGCATTGGGATGGTCCTGTGGAGTATCTGGGGGGAGGGGGTGCAGGGTGGCTACTTGGAAAATGCGGACGTCAAAATCAGGAAGGTCCGCAGGTCTGAGCAAGGAGAGAACCGGAGAGGCTTCAAACCTGATGTGGCGGCCGGTCCACAAGGAAACCGGAACACGACCACATCCGCCTGCGTAGGGTGGGATGTCCGCAATATAGAAAATCAGCGAACCTTCTGCAAGGTGGCGCGCAATCGCGCGGTCCTTCGCAATTTCCTTCAGAATGGTTTGACCACCACGAGAACCACGATGCCAATCATCAGGATGGTTGGTACCTCATTGATAATACGATACAATTTCTGCGTTCGGACGTTGCGGTCGGCGGCGAAATTCTTCACGCAGCGGGAAAAAAAGCCGTGGACACCCGACAACACCAGCACCAACAGCAGTTTTCCGTGCAACCAGCCCGCCGAGAACCAATGGCCGGTCCACGCAAGATAAAGTCCCGCCAGCCATGTCACCACCATTGCCGGATTGACGATTGCTTTGAGTAATCGTCGTTCCATGACTTTGAACGTTTCGGACTGCTTCGAGCCTTTTTCCGCCTCACAGTGATAAACAAAAAGCCGCGGCAAATAGAGCATTCCGGCCATCCAGGCGATGACCGCGATGATATGCAGTGCCTTGATCCACTCGTACATCGTCCCTCATTCAGGCTTGAACAAACCCTAGCAAGATTCCAGCTATCTCGACCGTAGATCACTTGCCACCAGCCGAGACATATCCGCAAGCAGCCCTTATCTAAAACAATAATTTTAGAATCTTAGGTTTGAGTCTAAGTAGCGGTGGATTGCGCCGGTGCAAAATTGTCCGGTCCTTCCCCAAAGCTTCTTCACACCCATCAACAATTTTAGCACCGAATTGGTCACTGGCGGTTAGACCATCCTCCTCAAGGAGTTGAGTGGCGACATCGCCAGTTTATAAAGAGACAAATCCACAAAACCTCACTATCGTTGCCGGCGCCGAATGGACTTATCCTTATGTCGAGGCCTGTGAAGAAAAGGCCGGGTTATCCCTGAACTGCCGCCACGGCAGCGATTCTCTCGGATAAGCTCCACAGCGATTCACAGATTACACAGGGGTCCTGGTGCCCACGAGCAGCAACTATTTCCATCTTCATCTAGTTTCCGATTCGACCGGCGAGACGCTGATCACGGTGGCGCGTGCGGTGGCTGCGCAATATGCCAACGTGACACCGGTCGAACATGTCTATCCACTGGTGCGAAGTCAGAAGCAGCTTGACCGGGTGCTGAGTGAAATCGAGGAAGCGCCGGGCATCGTTCTCTTCACGCTGCTGGAGAAGGATCTGGTCGCCAAGCTGGAAGCCAAGTGCAAGGAAATCAACGTACCGAGCCTTTCCATCATTGGCCCGGTCATGCAACTGTTTCACGCCTATCTGGGGGCGCCTACGACGGGGCGAATCGGCGCCCAGCACACGCTGAACGCCGAATATTTCAAGCGGATCGACGCGCTGAACTACACGATGATGCACGACGACGGCCAGCACGTTGAAGGGCTGGAGGAGGCCGACGTGATACTGGTCGGCGTCTCCCGCACATCGAAAACGCCGACCTCTATTTATCTCGCCAATCGCGGCATCCGTACCGCCAATGTGCCGTTGGTGCCGGGCATCCCGATTCCGCTTCAATTAGAGTCGTCGAAAAAGCCGCTGGTGGTCAGTTTGCATGCTACGCCGGAACGCTTGATTCAGGTCCGGCAGCATCGGCTGTTGAGCATGGGCGACAAGGATAACGACACCTATATCGACCGGCAGGCGGTCGCCGACGAAGTCGCATTTGCGCGGCGATTATGCGCCAAATTCAATTGGGCGCAACTTGATGTCACGCGGCGCTCGATCGAGGAAACCGCGGCGGCCATTTTGAAACTGTTCACCGACCGGCAGCGACAACGGCTTGCGGAATGACGCTGTGGCGCGGAAAAGACCCATTGATACTGGCGTCGCAGAGCAGGGCGCGGCAATCGCTGCTGGCGAATGCCGGCATCGGCTTCGATAGCGTTCCGGCTGGAATCGATGAGCGGACGATTCAACAAAACTCAGGCCTCTCATCCCCGCGCGACATTGCCGCTCTTCTGGCGCGGGAAAAGTCGCTGTTTGTCTCAGGGCGGCGAGCGAACGCATATGTGGTCGGCGCGGACCAGACCTTGGCATTGGGAACGCGGCTCTTCCGCACACCGGACAGCCGGGCTCAGGCCGCGGACCAATTGCGCGCGCTCGCCGGCCGCAGCCACGAACTTTACGCCGCGGTTGCGGTAGCGCGCGCCGGCAAGATATTGTTCGAGGCGGTCGCAATCGCGCGCATGACCATGCGGCCGTTGAGGGAAGCCGAAATTGACGGCTATCTCGACGAAGCGGGTGCTGCGGTCACCTTCAGTGTCGGCGCCTACCAGCTCGAGGGGCTCGGTGTTCATTTGTTTGAGAACATCGAAGGCGACCACTTCACCATCCTCGGTCTGCCGCTTCTGCCCTTGCTTGCATTCTTGCGCAGCGAGGGGTTGCTCGCTATCTGACGGGGCATCCTGACAAGGCGGCAAATGGTAATTCCTGAATGATAATTCTTGGGCTGACCGGCTCGATCGGGATGGGGAAATCGACCACCGCGAAACTATTCGCGGAAGCCGGCGTGCCCGTCTACGACGCCGATGCTACCGTGCATATGTTGTACGAAGGCAAGGCTGCGCCCGCGATCGAAGCCGCGTTTCCGGGTACGACCGCGAATGGCAAAGTTGACCGCGACCGGCTTTCAGCGCGCGTGGTGCATGATCCGTCCGCCATGAAGCGGCTTGAGGAAATCGTGCATCCGATGCTCGGCGCTTCGCGTCAGAAATTCCTGCAAGCCGCCGAGCAATCCGGCGCGCCGGTTGCGGTGGTCGATGTGCCGTTGCTATTCGAGACCGGTGGCGAGAAGAAGGTCGATGCGGTCGTGGTAGTCACAACTACCCCGGAAGTGCAGCGCGAAAGGATTCTCGCTCGCCCCAACATGACCGAGGAGAAGCTTGAAGCCATTCTCGCGCGGCAAATGCCCGACGCGGAAAAACGCAAGCGCGCGAATTTCCTGGTGGATACGTCGCATGGCCTTGACCCCGTCCGCGCTCGAATCCGGGACATTCTGGTTGATGCTGCTAAAATGACGCCGCGACGATCCTGATTCGTCTTATTCGGCGGCTTGTTCATGCGCGAAATCGTTCTCGACACCGAAACCACCGGCCTCGATCCGCTCCGCGGCGACCGGCTGGTCGAGATCGCCTGTGTCGAGATTTTCAACCGCATGCCGACCGGCCAGACCTTTCACCGCCATATCAATCCGGAACGCGAGGTGCCGGACGAAGCCTTTGCGGTCCACGGGCTTTCGACGCAGTTCCTCGCCGACAAGCCGCTTTTTGCCGAAGTGGCCGACGAATTCCTTGAATTCATCGGCGATGCGCCGCTGGTGATTCACAATGCGCTGTTCGATATTTCCTTTATCAACTCCGAGCTCGACCGAATCCAGCGCGCAGCCATCCCGCGCGAGCGGCTTGTCGACACGCTGCTGCTGGCACGGCGCAAGCATCCCGGCGTTTCGAACAAGCTCGACGATCTTTGTTCGCGTTATGCGATCGACAATTCGCGCCGCACCAAACACGGCGCGTTGCTGGACGCCGAGCTTTTGGCCGAAGTCTATGTCGACCTGATCGGGGCCCGGCAGTCGCAATTGATCCTTGCCGCGGAAATCCGGGACACGCGCGCGATCGGGGTTGGCGAAATGCCGCGGCGGCAGCGCGAGGTGCCTCTCGCACCCCGGGTGACCGAGGCCGATCGCGCCGCGCATCGCGATTTTGTTCTGACGCTTGGCGACAAGCCGATCTGGAATGATTTCCTGCCGGCGCCGCTCGGCGCTTAGCTCGGCTTGGCTTGAGCCGCCGCCGCTTGCGCGGCCTGGCGTTCCAGATTCTGGCGATAAAGACCGACAAAATCGACCGGATCCAGCATCAGCGGAGGGAACCCGCCGTCGCGCACCGAGGTCGCGATGATCTCGCGCGCGAACGGGAACAATAGCCGCGGGCACTCGATCATGACCAGCGGGTGCAGGTTTTCCTTGGGCACGTTGACGATCCGGAACACGCCGGCATAGGCGAGATCGAAGCTGAACATCAGCTTGCCAGCGCCTTCCGCCTTGCCTTCGACCGAAAGGGTCACTTCGAATTCATTTTCGGCGATGTTGTTGGCGCTCACGTTGATCTGGATATTGATCGCCGGCTGCTGCTGTTGCGGCGCAAGCGAGGCCGGCGCATTGGGGTTTTCGAACGACAGGTCCTTGGTGTACTGCGCCAGCACGTTCAACTGCGGAGGAGGGGCCGCCTCGGGAGGCGCGCCGTTGCCGTTGGTCATCAGAGTCTCTCCTGGAACGTTCTGGCGAGCGGACCGATTTGGGTCCAAATTCGCCTACGAGATGCAAAAAATGCCTTGATGGGGCGAGTGGCTATCATAGCCCAACCTCCCTCCACAAGGACGACAATCGCGGCTGACGGGCCCCGGCCCGAGCCCCAGGGTCGCAAGGGGCGTCCGCGGGCCATGTTTGGAGCCGGAAAGGCACCCAACATGCATTCTAAATTATTGAATATGCGCGATTTCTAGCCATTATCAGGGTTTCCCCTCGCGCCGGAAACGCGCTACAATTCGATTTGTGGCAACGGGTGAGAGTGCTTCGGCTTGGGCTGTGTCCGCCCGCATGGCATTTCATGTAAGGGCCGCCATTGGCCAGCCCAGTTTTCGTGCCTACATGCCGTTGACCATCCATGATGTAATCTCCGCCGGCCCCTGAAGGGAGCCTCTACCGCGGATTTGAGTGCCGGCGTGAGAATCAGAAAGCGAATGCGACGTGGATATTTACACCATCATCTTCCTGGCGCTGGCCGTCTTCATCTTCCTGCGTCTGCGCAACGTGCTGGGGCAGCGCACCGGCAGCGAACGGCCGCCATATGACCGCGCTGCGCGCAATGTCGTGCAGGGCGCGCAGGACAACAACGTTGTCCCGATGCCGGGGGCTGTAATCGACCAGACGCCGCTGGCGCCGACGGCCGACGTGACGCCTCCGACGGATCGTTGGAAGGGCATAACGGAGTCGGGCACTCCACTGGCCCAGGGTCTTGACGCAATTGTCGCCCAGGATTCCTCGTTCGATCCGCGTCATTTCCTCAGCGGCGCGCGCAGCGCGTATGAAATGATCGTGCTGGCGTTCGCCAATGGCGATCGCCGCGCGCTGAAGGACCTGCTGTCGTCGGAAGTCTACGAAAGCTTCGAGGCCGCGATCAAGGAACGCGAGAGGCAGGAACAAAAGACCGAGACCCGCTTTGTCTCGATCGACAAGGCCGAAATCGTCAGTGCCGAAGCCCGCGACCGCTCCGCGCAAATCACCGCTCGTTTTGTGTCGCAGATGATCTCGGTCACCCGGGACAAGACCGGTACCATTGTCGACGGCAATCCGGACAAGGTCACCGATATCACCGATGTTTGGACATTCGCCCGCGACACGACATCACGCGATCCGAACTGGAAGCTGGTTGGCACTGGAAGCGCTCACTAACGCGCGATGCTGGCGGCGAGTGTTCGCTGCGGTTTGCGTGATCGCGCTTGCGTGTTCCCTGATACCGCTTGCGGCAAAGGCTGCGCGCAAGCTCGCAGCCTCCTACGGCGCGCATTCGCATCCTTCAATCGCCCGCACTATCCCGTATCCGCGACTGGAGTGGCCGCTCGAGATCAGCGGCGGCCAATATGTGCCGGTCGCGTGGGGCGACATCGCCGGGTGGAGTGCGGACGATCATTTGCAGGCGTACAAGGCCTTTCGCACGAGCTGCAAGTCGATTGCCGAGCAACAAAAGCCTCCGGCCGACCCCAAGGCGCTCGGCACTTCGCTGCGTGAGCCCTGCCGTGCCGCCAAGGCTCTCGACATCACCGATGGCGCCAGGGCACGGGCTTTTTTCGAGCAGCATTTTCTGCCCTTGCGAATCTCGCGGCTTGGGGAGGAGGCGGGCTTCGTCACCGGTTACTACGAGCCGGTGCTCGATGGATCGCGGGCCCAGACCGATGTCTACAACGTGCCGGTCTATCGCCGCCCTTCGAATTTGTTCGTCCGCGGCTTCAATCAAGACTCGCCTAGCTTGCCTAACAAGGGGCAGGTGTTTCGCAAGATCGGCCGCCGCAAGCTCGTGCCTTACTACGATCGTGCCGAAATCGAAGACGGCGCGATCGCGGGCCGGGGGTTAGAAATTTGCTGGCTCAAGGATCAAACCGATCTGTTGTTCGCGCAAATCCAGGGCTCGGCGCGGATCCGTCTCGAAGACGGGTCGACCATCCGCGTCAACTACGATGCACATAATGGCTATCCGTATCTGGCGGTTGGCCGTATCCTGATCGACCGCGGCATAGTCCCAAAAGAGCAGATGTCGATGCACAAGATCCGGGAATGGATGGACCAGAACCCCGATGGTGCCAAGGAGGTGCGGCGGCAGAACCGCTCCTATGTGTTTTTTCGTGAGGTACCGCTTTCCGACAGGGATGAGGCAGTGGGGGCGCAGGGCGTGCCGCTGACGCCGGGCCGGTCGATTGCCGTCGACAATTCATTGCACGTCTACGGCACGCCGTTTTTCATCGAGGGTGCACTTCCAATCGAATCGGAGCAGTCGAAGACGCCGTTTCGCCGGCTGATGGTCGCGCAGGACACGGGCTCGGCGATTACCGGACCCGCGCGTGCCGACATTTATTACGGCGCCGGTGCCGACGCCGGCCGGGTCGCCGGCCGCTTCCGCAACAACATGCGCTTCGTCATGCTTGTGCCGAAAGGTCTCGATCCGCTCGCCCGCGGCCGCAAAATGCCGATACCAGACCCGCGGCCGTCGGAAAAAATCGCAAAGCTGTTTCCGCAGGTCGATGCTTTGAAGGACCAGAAGAACGGTGCAAACCCCGCCGATACTTCTGCAACTCCGAATCCCAAACCCGCGGCCAGTGCCACCGAGCCCACCAAGAACCCTACATCAGCCGTGACCGGCAAGGTACCGTTGCCGGAAGCGCGACCCGTCGTCAAAGCGGGTCATGAGGGACCTCGCCACCGACGCGGCCACCGTTCTCGCTCTAACTCATGAAGCGTCCACCGAGGATTTCGATTCCAGTATCGCCGGCGCCGCCGCGCCGCAAACGTGCGTTGAGCGAAGAAGAACTCGCGCTGTGGGAAAGCGTCGCGAAGCAGGCCAAGCCGCTGCGGAAGAAACACCGCGCTGCCAAAGTGGAAGCTGCATCACCGGGTATGGAGCCGCCCGTCACCGTCAAACCTCCGTTTTTGCCCAAATCGATTTCCTCAGCGAGCCACGTGCGAATGCAAAAGCCCGCTCCGCCGCCGCTGGCGCCACTTGGGCGTCGCGAGCGCGCGCAGCTTTCGCGCGGGCGTAAGGAAATCGAAGCAAGGCTCGACCTGCATGGGATGACGCAGAGCCGCGCGCATCGCGCGCTCTCCGGCTTTCTGCATCGTGCGCACCATGACGGCCTCACCTTCGTGCTGGTCATCACCGGCAAGGGCAAAATGGGCGCCGAATCCGAGCGGGGGGTGCTGCGCCGTGCCGTGCCGCAATGGCTGAGCCAGCCGGAGTTTCGAGCGCTCGTGGTCGGCTTTGAGGAAGCGCATATCGGTCATGGCGGCGAGGGCGCGCTTTACGTGCGCATCCGCCGATCGAGAATCTGAGAACGCGTCAAATCAGGAACATCAGAACGGCCGGACGATTCCGACCCGGGGGACAAGCGTCACGATCCATCCGAGAACGGTGGTCTTTCGATCATTGCCCGATATTGGCGGCGCGATTCGCGAGGCCGGCAGTGTCTTGACCGCATGCAGGATCAGGAGCAGGCACACCGCCCAGTTCGAAACCCAGCGCGAATAATCGAATACGATCGCAAACATGATGAGGTAGGCCGCGCTCACCGCCGCGATGCCGACGACGACCACACGCCGGTGCCAATCGTCGGCGAGTGACCGGATCAGATCGGCGAAGTACCGCCACAGCGGCGAATGCAACCAGATCAGCAGTGCAAACACCGGCACGCCGAGAAGGTTCGAGGGCATGCGCTGCCATGTATCGGCAATTTCCTTGGAAAGCGGCTGATACCAGATGTAGCTGAAGCTCAGGAGATTGGCGCGGCTGGGATCGGCCATGCGGCTTCCGAGGTAGCGAACAAACTCCGCCTCAGGCACCGCCGTCGCCCCCAAAAATTGGGCGGCGAAGAACAAAACGCCGATGCAAATGATGGCGCCAATACCGATGGATACATTTTTCCAGTCAAACCCCCGCACCAGGTAATGACGCAGTATCACGATCACGGCGATAGTCGGCACATACATCAGGAGATGAATGTGGTGAATCAGAATGAGGACCATTGACGCCAGCGCGGCGAATGCCACGAAAAGCAGGGAGCGCGCGGGCAGCATCAGCAGGACAATCGCGAAGGCACAGCCGTAGATATCGAAATGCCCGAGCGTATGCATGAAGTTCTTCAGAAAGAACGGCGACCCCGCCATGAAAACGAACAGCGGCCTCCCGGCTTTGTCGAAACCGAAGGTGCGCCGGAACAAGCTGATGAAAAGCCCGGCGGTTGTGAGCCAGACCGCGCCAGCGAGCGCGAATACCAGCCACACCGGGACTCGCTGAGTAAATAGCGACACCAGCGCGCCGATCAGCGCACGCTTGGTGAATCCGAAATGATAATCGACAAGAAGGTGGATGTAGGGGACGTAAGGCGGCAGCGAGATCTTGTGAACGAACACCCCGATCAAGACGGCGGCGTTGACGGCAAGCATCAGGCGCCAGGGATTCTGCCACACACGCAGCTTTGGATTCATCGTCGTCCCGGCCAGGCCAACGGGTCGCGCGGATGCGCGCCCGAGGATAAACTCCGCGCGCGCCGGGACTCATCACCACCGGCTTGCGGCTTTTGCAAAGGTCGCGGCAGCGTTCAGCTCCAGCAACGGCCTGGCGGTGACGGGCCCCTGCTTTCGCAGGGACGTCGATCTTAGCTGCAAAATCTACAAAATAAACCGGCTCAGATCGGCGTTCTTGGCGAGATCGCCGACGTGCTTCTGGACATATTCCGCGTCGATCTTGATGGTCTCGCCGTGGCGGTCGGGGGCGGCAAAGGAAATCTCGTCCAACACCCGCTCCATCACCGTTTGCAACCGCCGCGCGCCGATATTCTCTACCGACGAGTTGACGGCAACCGCGACGTCGGCGAGTGCGTCGATGGCGCCGTCGGTGATATCCAGCGTCACGCCTTCGGTCTCCATCAGCGCGACGTATTGCTTGATCAGCGACGCCTCGGGCTCGGTCAGGATGCGTCGCATGTCGTCGCGCGTGAGCGCTTCCAGCTCGACGCGGATTGGCAGGCGACCCTGTAATTCCGGTAACAAGTCCGAAGGTTTGGCGATGTGGAACGCGCCGGAGGCGATGAACAGGATATGATCGGTCTTGACCGCCCCGTGCTTGGTCGACACCGTCGTTCCCTCGATCAGCGGCAACAGATCGCGCTGCACGCCCTCGCGCGAGACGTCGCCGCCGACCCGACCATCCCGCACGCAGATTTTGTCGATCTCGTCGAGGAACACGATGCCGTTGTTCTCGACTGCCGAGATCGCTTCCAGCGTTAGCTGATCGTTGTCCAACAGCTTGTCGGACTCCTCGTTGACGAGAATCTCGTGCGAGCCCGCAACCGTCAGCCGGCGGGTCTTGGTGCGGCCGCCCAGCTTGCCGAAGATATCGCCGATCGAGATTGCGCCCATCTGTGCGCCCGGCATTCCCGGAATTTCGAACAGCGGCATTCCACCCGAGGATTGCGTCTCGACCTCGATTTCCTTGTCGTTGAGCTCGCCGGCGCGGAGCTTTTTTCGAAATGAATCGCGCGTGGCGGCGCTGGAATTGGCGCCCACCAGCGCATCGAGCACGCGCTCTTCAGCCGCGAGTTGCGCGCGCGCCTGCACGTCCTTGCGCTTTCGGTCGCGGGTTTGTGCGATCGCGACTTCGACGAGGTCGCGGACGATCTGCTCGACGTCGCGGCCGACATAGCCGACCTCGGTGAATTTCGTGGCTTCGACCTTGATGAACGGCGCGCCGGCAAGTTTGGCCAGCCGGCGCGCAATCTCGGTCTTGCCGACCCCGGTCGGCCCTATCATCAGGATGTTTTTCGGCAATACCTCCTCGCGCAGGCTGCCGGTGATCTGCTGGCGCCGCCAGCGGTTGCGCAAGGCGATGGAGACGGCGCGCTTGGCGTCGGCCTGGCCGACAATAAAGCGGTCGAGTTCGGAGACGATTTCACGGGGAGAAAAGTCGGTCATGGGCCTCTAGGTAGGTTCAAAATGTTGCGGACACAAGCGGCGCTAAATAATGGGCGGCCCCGCCTGCCAATGCCGGATCGCCTCGAGAGGGTAGATCAGCATGATGATGTTCAAGGTGAGATTGTCGCGAATGTGAAGCCCCACCAAAACCTCGAAGGTGAGGGCAAGCGCCACGGTCACCGCAACGGGAAGTTTCCACGCCAGCAGAAAACCCGCTACCATGGATAGGGTATCGGACAGCGAATTGATGATGCTGTCACCGAAATAATCCAGCGAGACCGTGCCGGCACGGTAACGCTCGATGATCCAGTTGGAGTTTTCGACGACCTCCCAGCCGCCTTCGATCAGCATTGCCACGATCAGCCGGCCGGGCCATGCGAGGCGCGGCAGCACGAGCCAGGTTGCGGCATAAAACAGGAAACCATGGATGATGTGCGAGAACGTGTACCAGTCGGCGATGTGCTGCGAATTCTCCGAACTCTTCACTACGCCATGCCAGAACTTCACGTAGCCGCAGGTGCAGATCGGATGCCTGCCCATTGCGAACAGTATCGTGGCCTGAAGCGCGAGCAGCCCGACCGCGATCGCCGCCCATTGCCAGGATGAAAGACGTGATGTGCCCGAAATGTTGCGCGCGGGCGTCATGAATTGCACACCATCAGCAGCGCTGGACCATCCGGCGTATCGACGATTCGATCGCGAAAAAATCCCGCCTTCTCGTAAGCGCGGATCGCCCGCGTGTTGGCGGGATCGGGGTCGATGACGACGCGCGGGATTCCGGAAGCGAGCAATTGGTCAGCGAAAACCCGGACGAATTCCGAACCATGACCACGGCCGAGCATGTCGGCCTCGCCGATGAACTGGTCGAGTCCACGGGTGCCTTCTGGCTGTGGCCCGAAGCCGGTGTTCCAGGCGCTCAGATTGTAACACTGCAAATAAGCGAATTCTCGCGCGTCTGCCGCGACAATGAACTGCGCCATATCGGGGTGATGGAGATCGCCGCGGACGAGTTCGAACTGTTCTGAGGGATCGTGCCACCATTGACGGACATGGGGCATTCCGAGCCAACGTTGGATCGTCGGCAGGTCGGCGGCCGACATCGGGCGGAACGCGTAGGCCGTCATGCTCAGCTGCCCTGCAGCGCCTCGATGGTCACAATACGATTGGTGTAAACGCAAATGTCGGCGGCGATATCCAGCGCGCGCCGCACGATGGTTTCGGCGTCCTTGTCGGTGTCGATCAGGGCACGGGCAGCCGCCAGAGCGTAATTGCCGCCGGACCCGATCGCCATCACGCCGGCCTCCGGCTCAAGCACGTCGCCGGTGCCAGTAAGAACCAGCGACACATCCTTGTCGGCGACGATCATCATCGCCTCCAGGCGCCTTAGATAGCGGTCGGTGCGCCAATCCTTGGCGAGTTCAACCGCGGCGCGGGTCAATTGCCCCGGATATTGCTCGAGCTTGCTCTCCAACCGCTCGAACAGGGTAAATGCGTCGGCCGTGGCGCCGGCAAAGCCGCCGATGACGTCACCCTTGCCGAGCTTGCGGACCTTTTTGGCGTTGGACTTGATGACGGTCTGGCCGATCGAGACCTGCCCGTCGCCGCCGATCACCACCTTGCCGCCCTTGCGAACCGTCAAAACGGTAGTGCCGTGCCAGACCGGCGTGTCATTGGGGGATGCTTGCATGAGTACCTCGTGTCCCGCCAGATTTAGGGACTGGTGCGGGGGGTTACAACACGGCGTTTCCGAGCGCCGGCTCGCGTCGAGAGCACGGCGAACCGAGCGCGGGCTGGATTTCGGTCACCATAGCCTGAAGTTCGCGCCTTTTAAGCGCCGTCCCGCAGTAGCGAAGGCTGCCCCAGCCTGTTAAAAGGGCCGCGTTTTAGGCCAAGAGCGGTCAAGGGAAGCACTTTTCATGCGCAGCGCCACCATCAAGCGCAAGACCAAGGAGACCGACATCGAGGTGACGGTAAACCTCGACGGAACGGGCGCGTCCAGCATCGCGACCGGGATCGGGTTCTTCGACCATATGCTCGATCTGTTGGCCCGGCATTCGCGCATCGACATTTCCGTGAAGGCCGTCGGCGACCTTCATATCGACCACCACCACACCACAGAGGATGTCGGCATTGCGCTCGGACAGGCAATGAAGCAGGCGCTCGGCACCATGGCCGGGATTACCCGCTACGCCAGCGTGCACATGCCGATGGACGAGACGCTGTCGCGTGTCGTGATCGATATTTCCGGCCGGCCGGTGCTCGTGTTCAAGGTCGAGTTTCCGCGCGACAAGGTCGGTCAATTCGATACCGAATTGGTGCGCGAATGGTTCAATGCCTTCGCGGTCAACGCCGGCGTGACTTTGCACGTCGAGACCCTATATGGCGAGAATAGCCATCATATCGCCGAATCCTGCTTCAAGGGTCTGGCGAGGGCGCTTCGGGCGGCAGTCGCGATCGACCCGCGGGCCGCCGGCGAAGTCCCATCCACCAAGGGTCGGCTCGGCGGCTGATTTTGCTTCGCGGCGGAGATTTATCATGCCGGTCTATACAGTTCATGCTCCGGTGATCAACAACGCGGATTTCCGCATGACCGATCGGTTCACCTTCGTTCGTGACGGCTTCCATGTCTGGGCCGCACTTCTCGGTGTGGTGTGGCTCGCCTGGCATGGCCTGTGGCGGGCGTTGATCAGCTTGATCGTGCTTATCGTCGTGGCCGATGTCGCGATGATTCGTCTCGGCGTTGGCGTGACGACGGTCTTTCTGGTGGACGGCCTGCTCGCATTGCTGCTGGGGTTTGAAGCCGCCAGCCTCGAGCGCTGGACCTTGTCGCGAGGCAACTGGCATCAGCTCGACATCGTGGTCGCCGATGACGAGGAGGCGGCCGAGCGGCGTTTCTTCGATCGCTGGACCGCCAAACAACGCGGGCTGACCAACGATCAACCGGCGGTCGATCGCGGCGGTCCGCCGCCGACGCGGGATGTCCCGGGTCAGGCATTCTCGCGGCCGCCGCCGCTGCCTCGCGACGAAATCATCGGATTATTTCCGGAGCCGGGAGCATCGCGTTGAGCGTTGCCATCATCGATTACGGCTCCGGCAATCTGCACTCCGCCGCCAAGGCATTCGAGCGCGCAAGCCGCAGCATGGAAGTTCCGGAGAGGATCGTCGTCACCCGCGATCCCGATACCGTGTATCGGGCCGATCGCATCGTGCTGCCCGGGGTCGGCGCCTTCGCCGATTGCCGCCGCGGGCTGGATGCGCTTGACGGCATGATCGAGGCGATGACGGAGGCCGTGCGGCACAAGGCGCGGCCGTTCTTCGGCATTTGCGTCGGCATGCAGCTGATGGCGACGCGCGGCAAGGAGCACGTCACGACCGAGGGACTAAACTGGATCGCCGGTGACGTCGAAAAGGTTTCGCCGCGGGAGGCCAATCTGAAAATCCCGCATATGGGCTGGAATACGCTTGATCTGGCCGGGGAGCACCCGGTGCTGGAGCGTTTGGCGTTGGGTCCGAACGGTCGCCATGCTTATTTCGTGCACTCTTATCATCTCAATGCGACCAATGAGGCGGATGTACTGGCGCGCGCCGATTACGGCGGGCCGGTGACGGCGATCGTCGGCCGCGACACCACGATCGGCACGCAGTTTCACCCCGAGAAGAGCCAGCGCTTCGGGCTCGCTCTGATTTCGAACTTCTTGAAGTGGAAGCCGTGATTCTCTTTCCCGCCATTGACCTGAAAAACGGCCAATGCGTGCGCCTCGAGCAGGGCGACATGGCGCGCGCAACCGTTTTCAACCTCGATCCCGCGGCACAGGCGGCGAGCTTTGCCGCGCAGGGGTTCGAATATCTGCATGTCGTCGATCTTGACGGCGCCTTCGCCGGCAAACCGATGAATGCTCATGCGGTCGAGGCGATGTTGGCCGCCGTCACCATGCCGGTGCAGCTCGGCGGCGGCATCCGTGATTTGAAAACGGTCGAGGCCTGGCTCGCCAAAGGCGTCGCGCGCGCGATCATCGGCACGGCGGCGGTGCGCGATCCGGACCTGGTGAAGAGCGCGGCGAAGAATTTTCCTGGCCGCGTCGCGGTGGGGCTCGACGCGCGCGACGGCAAGGTCGCCGTCGAAGGTTGGGCCGCGACTTCGGAGGTGACCGCGCTTGAGATCGCAAGGCGGTTCGAGGACGCCGGGGTCGCCGCGATCATCTTTACCGACATTATGCGCGACGGCCTGCTGAAGGGTCTCAATCTCGACGCCACCATTGCGCTGGCCGAACGCATTTCGATCCCCGTCATTGCGTCCGGCGGCCTTGCTTCGATCGACGATGTAAAGGCGCTGCTTTCGCCGCGCGCCAAGAAACTTGCCGGTGCGATCGTTGGCCGCGCGCTCTATGATGGCCGTCTCGATCCCGCCGCCGCGCTGTCGCTGATCCGCCGCGCGCGGGCTGCGGCCTAGCGCATGATGCGGAAAAGTGGGAACCGGTTTTCCGGCACGATCATGCGCAAAAAGTGATCTAGGAGCAGTCAGATGTTCAAAGTCCGGGTGATCCCCTGTCTTGACGTCAAAGACGGCCGGGTGGTCAAGGGCGTCAACTTCGTCGATCTGCGCGACGCCGGCGATCCCGTGGAAGCCGCGATCGCTTACGACGCCGCCGGCGCCGACGAACTCTGCTTTCTCGACATTACCGCCACCCACGAAAATCGCGGCATCATGCTGGACGTGGTCCGGCGCACCGCGGAAGCCTGCTTCATGCCGCTGACGGTCGGCGGCGGGGTGCGCACGATCGAGGACATCAAGACCCTGCTGCGATCCGGCGCGGACAAGGTCTCGATCAATTCGGCCGCCGTCAGCCGCCGGGAATTCGTCAAGGAGGCTGCGGAAAAGTTCGGCGAGCAATGCATCGTGGTCGCGATCGATGCCAAGCGGGTGAAGCGTGGCGGCGGCTCGGACCGCTGGGAGATCTTCACCCATGGCGGGCGCAATTCCACCGGGATCGACGCCATCGAATATGCCCAGGAGGTGGTCTCGCTCGGCGCCGGCGAAATCCTGCTGACCTCGATGGACCGGGACGGCACGCGGCAGGGTTTTGACCTGCCGCTGACCCGGGCGATCGCCGACAGTGTCGTCGTCCCGGTAATCGCTTCCGGCGGCGTCGGCAATCTCGACCATCTGGTGGAAGGCATCCGCGAGGGGCACGCGACCGCGGTGCTGGCGGCCTCGATCTTTCATTTCGGCGAATTTACCATACGTGAAGCCAAGGACCACATGGTCCGCGCCGGGCTGCCGATGCGGCTCGATCCGTGACGACTCTTTGGGACAGAAGTGCTAAATCCCTTGAGGGGGCGGCGGCCCTCCGTCAGACCTGTGTATTGAGTTGAGATCCGATGTCGCGTTTCACGCTCCATGACCTCGTCACGATTATCGATGCCCGTGCGGCGTCGGGCGGAGAGGCATCCTATACCCGCAAACTCCTGGACAAGGGGCCGGAGCATTGCGCCAAGAAGTTCGGCGAGGAGGCGGTGGAGACCGTCATCGCCGGGATTAGGAATGACCGCGACGATCTCATCGCCGAAAGCGCCGACGTGCTGTTTCACTTGCTGGTGCTTTTGAAGTCGCGCGGCGTGAAGCTTGAGGAAGTCGAGGCAAAATTGGCGCAGCGTACCAGCATGTCTGGACTTGAGGAAAAGGCGGCGCGCAAGCGCGAGTAAGCGGCGTCGGAGCCAGGTGAGAGACAACAAGGCGGCGTCATGGATATTCGGGCACCGGAACAGCAATACAATCCCTACCGGATATTCTCGAGGGAGCAGTGGGCGCGGTTGCGTGACGATACGCCGATGACACTGGAGCCCGGCGAGTTCGAGCGGCTTCGTTCGATGCACGATCGCCTCGACCTGAAGGAGGTCGAAGACATTTTCCTGCCGCTGTCCCGGCTGCTGTCGATCTACGTCGATGCGACCCATCGGCTCTATCAGGCGCAACGCCAGTTCCTCGGCATCCGGGATCGCAAGATGCCCTATATCATCGGCGTGGCCGGGTCGGTCGCGGTGGGCAAATCGACCACCGCGCGCGTGCTGCAGGCGCTCCTGGCGCGCTGGTCGCCACGGCCGAAGGTCGATCTTGTGACAACGGA
>DATGGY010000023.1:0-3908 GCA_035308285.1 Bradyrhizobium sp.
TCTCTCCGTTTTTTCAATGCGGCCCGTTAGTCGACGGCTTCGATCCTTCCGCTCCGTGCGGATGCAAAGACCGCCTCAAGCAAGGCAATATTGTTGACGAGATGCTCGGCGGTGATGGGATAACGCTCGACGCCGCGAACCGCGCGGGCGAAGGAAACGAGGTTGTCCTTCACCGGCTCGGCGGCGGACGCCTCGGCCGACATGATCGGGCCGCCCGCCTTGGCGGACGTGACGATCCAGCCGTCGGGCGCTTCGACGTGAGCCTTGTCGCGAATCTCGATCCAGCGTTTGGAGCCATAGACCGCGAAACGAGATATAAACGGGTTCGCAAGCGACGCCGAAATATAGGATGTGCCGCCGCCCCTAAACTTGACATACGCCGCGACGGTATCTCCCTGCGGGAGGTCAGAGGAGAGCTGCTCACACACGCACCAGACGCTTTCGGCAGGGCCGAGCAGGCGCACCGAAAGATCGAGCAGATGGATGCCGGTGGCGGTCATCCCGGCCGCCGGCGCCTGGTCGGCTTTCAGGCGCCAGTTGGTCCTGTCGAGCGCCAGGAACTTGTCGTGGCTGAAGTTCGCTTCGATCTGATGAATCCGACCCATTTCTCCGGAGTCAGCCTTGGCCAGAAGCTCGACGATCGGGGGCTCCCAACGCCGCTCGTGCCCCATCCCGAGAACCAAGCCCGCATCACTGCAGAGGCGAACCGCCTTCTCGGCGCCGGCTTTGTTCAGAGCCAGCGGCTTTTCGCAGAACACGTGCTTCCCGGCTGCAACGGCAGCCTCGATCTGGGCGCCATGCAGAGCATGAGGCGTCGCGAGCACAACCGCTTCCACCTGAGGGTCGGCCAGCGCGTCCGCGTAATTTGCTGTCAGCGAGACTCCCTTTTCGGCGCAAAGCGCGCGGACGGGCTCGATGTTGGGCTCGACGGCGCGCACCACCCGGATCTCCGCCGGCGCCGCTTCAAGCACGTCGAGCATTTTTTTGCCCCACCAGCCCATGCCGACGAGGGCAATCCCGACTGGCCTGCTCATGACCGCTTGTCGTTACGATTGATGAAGACGGGAAACGCGAGAAGCGGCCGCGCCGTCTGGCGCGCTGGCGAAGAGGTTGACGGGAGGCGCGCCGAAGATGTGGCGGAGGGTTTACAAAAGAGACTGACGTGCATTCTCTCGATGCTCCCTCCCTCGCAGCATCGCCGCTGCGTCGCCTGCCGAAGCCGCGCTTCAGCGCCGTTCGACCGTTCGAAAGAAGCTAACAAACTAATTCACGCGGGCTCGCACAGATTTGTCCAAAACGGACAAATCGCGGTCGAAATCCCCTGCGCGCCCGACAGGCCGCTCGACGCGGCCGCCGCCCAATGACCGACGGTCTGCGCTGGGGTCTCAGTAGTAGCCGGCCGCTCGCATGACCTGGTCCGCCTGGGCCTGCGCATTCGCGAGCGCTTCCTTGTCGGAAGTTTCTTTTCGCAGCGCTCTATGGATTTCCTCGCCGAGGATGGCTTCGAGAGACAAATACTCGGGCACCGGCGGGCGGGGCCAGCCCTTGAGCAGGTTTCGCTTGGCCATCCTGTCTACGACACTGACGATTGGCGATGTCGCCGCCGCCTCGGGATCCGCGGCGACGCTGAAGCGCGGCGCGACGGGAAAGCCATTCTGCACGTTCGCCTTCATCGCCTCCGGCGATGTCATCCAGGCGATCGCTTCGAAGGCGAGCTCAACTCGCTCTGACCGCACATTGGAAGGGATGCAGAGCAAGAATCCGCCCATGGGGTTGTTGGAAGCGCCGCCAGGTCCGCGCGGCTGCGGCAGGTAGCGCACTTTTCGCTTCACCGCGGAATGGACGTCGTTCTCGAATCGGGCGGCGCGCACCGTCCAGCAATAGGCGAGCGCTGTCTCTCCGGAAAGGAATGACGTCGTGCGCCGGTCCCAGTCCATTTCGAGAATGTCAGGCGGCGAGAACTCCGTGAGCCGGTGCAGATAATCGAGCACGCGCAGGCCGGCGTCGGACTGAATCTGCGGCCGCAATTGGTCGCCCTGCGCCTCGTCGACACCCAATCCTAGGCTAGCCCTGGGGATTCGCAGGATGGACTCGCCGCAGCAACCCATAAGAAACATGAAGGTCGAAGCGATCGGCATGCCGCGGCCGCCGTTCCAAGCGATGCCATACCGGTTCTTGGCGGGCGCGTGGAAGTGTTTGGCGGCGTCGACAGTCTTTTCGAAAGTCGTAGGATATTCGACCTTGTCCTTTTCGAACAGGTCGGACCGCGCGGCGAGCAATTCTATCGTGCAATAGATCGGGATGCCGAACTGCTGGCCTCGCCACGACCCCATCGACCAGACGGAAGGGTGGAAGTCGAGCGAGGACAGGCCGGCGGAGCTGATATGCTCGTCGAGCGGGATGACGAGCTTCTTCTTCACCGCCTCGCCGAGCCAGGGCGCATTGATCGCGACGATGTCGTACTCAGAAACCGCGTTGTCGGCGTTTTCAACGAGGCGCTCGTGCAACCGGGGCAGTTTGCGCAAATCAAAGTTCCTGCGCGAGGCCATGTTATTGCGGAAATCCGCCCACATGTTGCGCATCGAAAGGAAATAGTTGTCGTCGTTGAGCAGGAACTGGATCTCGTGCTTGCCGCGGAACAGGCTTTCGATCAGGCGCGGCGGCGGAATGATCTGCGCGGCGAAATATGACCCCCCAAAGTAGAAATCCTCGTCGCTATCGACCTTGGACCGCAGACCGAAGGTCTCGGCAAGCAAGAATTTGATTTTGCGCGCGTATTGAACAAAGCTTCCGAGCAAAGCCTCACTGGGCCGCAGCTTGAACCTTTTGCTGCCCTCGCTGAGGGGCTCCTGTAGAATGTCTCCGCGCTCAATCAACGCGTGGATGCGCCGCATCGCGGTCGCATGCGGCGCCTTCGCGACCGAGGCGAGTGTGGAGATCGCGACTGGCGTTCCCGTAAGGTGGTTTTTGATCAGGAACAGCAGAAGGTTCCAGGTCGCGTCTTCCTGGGCGATCGGAACAAGCTCTTGGAACGGCTGACGGACCCGTTCGAGAAACGCGATAATTCGGAGCAGCTCGTGCTCTGTCATTCGATCGCCGTTTAGCCGGCTTGCCGCGGATCCTCCAGATCCTCCCGGCCTTCGCCTTCGGTTAGGCGTCGAAATTCCGCTTGTCCAGCCCGAAACTCCGCCGGCGGTATCCATCGGACAGTCTGGCATCCGTTGCAGCGCAGAAGTTGCGCCCCGCCTTGGCGTTCCAGCGTCGACAAGGTTCAGGGAATGACTTTCTCCGCGCGGAGGGTCGCAAACAGCTGGTGAAAGGCCTCCTCGGTGTTTTGATAAACGAGGAACCCGAGCTTGCGGCTCCGGCTCATGTCCGTCATCACCTCGAGCGGCCGTCCCATATCGAGGTCGGTGTGCCAAGGCGAAGCGACGCGCCAGAGATCGGGTTCGATAAGGCCGTATGTCGACGTCATCTCCTTCCAGACTTTGGCGTCGTTTGTCATCTGGCGTTCCAGCGGAACGGGCTCCGCTTCGAACCCCTGCCACGCAACACCGAACCATTTGGCCAAGCGCGGCCACAGCCAGCTCCAGCGGAAGATGTCGCCATTGACGATATTATAGGCCTCGTTCTTCGCGATATCGGTTGTGCTCGCCCACACGAGCTGCTTGCCGAGCACATGCGCGTCGGTCATGTCCGTGAGACCGTTCCACTGCGCGGCGCTGCCTGGGAACTTGAACGGCCGGCCGAGTTCCTTACAGATCGAAGCATAGGCCGCAAGCGTCGTGCCCATGTTCATTGCGTTGCCGATCGCCTTGCCAATGATGGTATGCGGACGGTGCACGCTCCATGTGAATCCGTCGCGCCTCGCGGCGGCGTACACTTCGTCTTCTTGGTTATAGTAGAAG
>DATGGY010000024.1:0-3450 GCA_035308285.1 Bradyrhizobium sp.
CTTGAGCAGATCGTTCGCATAAGCGAAATTGGCCTTCAGGTTGTTGCCGATGACCTGCACGTCGATCGGCGCCGGCAATCCGAAATTGAGAATTTGCGACACGATGTCGGCGGGCAGGAAGGAGAAGGTCGTGCCCGGGAACTTCTGCGGCAATACGGTGCGCAGCGTCTTGACGTAGCCGGCCGTGGCGTCGTGATCCTCCTTCAGGCTGATCAAGGCATCGCCGTCTTCTGGGCCGATGGTGCCCGTGTTCTGATAGGCCATGTTGATGCCGCTGAACGGCAGGCCGATATTGTCGACGATGTTGTCGAGCTGGTTGGGCGGAATGGTCGCGCGCACCGTCTGTTCGATCTGTTCGAAGAGACGAGCCGTTTCCTCGATTCGTGTGCCGGCCTGGGCGCGCACATGCATCAGGATCTGGCCGGAATCGACGGCCGGGAAGAAGTTCGAGCCCAAGAACGGCGCCAGTCCGAACGATGCGACGACGCAGACGAGAAAGACCGCCATGAAGGTCTTTGGGCGGTCCAGCGCCATCAGCATCAGCGAACGATATTGCCCGCGGAACCGCTCGAACCTGATCTCGAAAGCCCGCTGGAAGCGCAGCAGCGGGTTGCGCGTCGGGGGGTGCGCATGCCCGACTTGGGTCTCGACACTACGGTGATGCCCCCGCATGAGATAGTTGGCCATGGTCGGAACGAGCGTACGCGACAGGATGAACGAGCCGATCAGCGCAAAGACGACGGCCTCGGCCAGCGGCCGGAACAGATAGCCCGCGACGCCGCCGAGCTGGAACATCGGTACGAACACGATGCACAGACAAAGTAGCGTCACGAAGGCGGGCACCACGATCTGCTGGGCGCCGTCCAGGATTGCGGGCTCGATCTCCTTGCCCTGCTCCAGATGATAGTTGATGTTCTCGATCGTGACCGTTCCGTCATCGACCAGGATGCCGACCGCCAGCGCAAGGCCGCCGAGCGTCATGACGTTGATGGTTTCGCCGAGAATCGACAACGCCGTCAGCGCAAACAGCACCGCAAGCGGAATTTCAGTGAGGATGATGATCGTCGAGCGCCAGCTGCCGAGGAACATCAAAATCATGATGCCGACCAGTACCGCCGCCAGTACGGCCTCGCGGATAACGCCGAACACCGCGGCCTTGACGAAGACCGACTGATCGCCCACGGCGCGGAGGTTGAGGCTCGAGGGCAGACTTTCCTGGACCCGCGGCAACAGCGACTTGATCCCGTCGATGATGTCGAGCGTCGACGACGATCCTGTCTTGAGGATGGTCATCAGCACCGCGCGCGCGCCGTTGACGCGCACGATGTTGGTCTGCGGCGGCGAACCCTGGTGCACGTGGGCCACGTCATGCACGTAGATGACGGAATCCTCGACCTTCTTCACCGGCAGCTCGTTGATCTGGTCGAGCAAGGCGGGGCTGGCGTTGAGCGACACGTTCCAGTCGAACTTGCCGATCTTCTGGTCACCCGCCGGCAGGATCAGGTTCTGCGCCGAAACGGCGTTGACGACGTCCTCGGCCGAGACGCCGTGCGACTGCATCGCCTGCTGATCGAGATCGACCTGCACCTGCAGGATCTTGCCGCCATAAGGCGACGGCACCGCCGCGCCCTGCACGGTCGCAAGCTGCGGCCGGATGAAGTTTTGCCCGAGGTCGAACAGTTTCATCTGGGGCAAAGCCCGGCTCGACAAGGCAAGCTGGAGGATCGGAACGCTCGAGGCGTTGTAGCTAAGGACATAGGGCGGCGTGATGCCGGGCGGCAAGAGCTTCAGCACGGTTTGCGAGGCCGCCGTCACCTGCGCCATGGCTGCGGCAATATCGACATCCTTCTGGAAGAATATCTTGACCACGCCATAGCCGCTCAACGACTGCGACTCGATATGCTCGATGTCGCCGACCTGGGCGCTCAGGGTGCGCTCATAATAATAGATCACCCGGCCCGACATGTCGTTCGGCAACAGCCCGTTATAGGTCCAGACGACACTGATCACGGGAATGTTGATGTTCGGAAAGATGTCGGTCGGCGTGAACAGCGCCGCGCGTATGCCGAACAGCGCTATCAGCAGCGACAGCACGACGAAAGTATAGGGGCGCCTGAGCGCAATCTGGACGATCCACACGCCGCTATCCTCCTGAACATACCCGGCCGCCGGCATGCGGCAGCCCCGGGAGGCGAGTTCGCGTCGCCATCGTGGGGACGCGGCCCTGATCAATAACTCGCGACAGCCCGTTTCGATGCAGCCTAACAGCAAGAGGTTTCATGAGATTCGCCTCGGTCTAGCAAGGTGGCGGTGAAGCACGCTGAAAACGGTCGGAACGAAGAAGAGGGTAGCGATGGTCGCAACGGTAAGACCGCCGATCACGGCGCGGCCGAGCGGGGCATTCTGCTCGCCGCCCTCGCCCATGGCCAGCGCCATCGGCACCATGCCGATGATCATCGCCAGCGCCGTCATCAGGACCGGGCGGAAACGGGTGAAACCGGCCTCCAAAGCGGCGCTCGCCGCGTCTAGCCCGTTCTCCATTCCCTCGCGGGCGAAGCTGATGAGCAGGACACTGTTGGCAGTGGCGATGCCCATGCACATGATGGCGCCGGTCAGCGCCGGCACCGACAGCGTGGTGCCGGTCGTGAACAGCATCCAGATGATGCCGGCGAGCGCACCCGGCAGCGCGGTAATGATGATGAAGGGGTCGAGCCAGGACTGGAAGTTGACGACGATCACTAGGTAGACCAGCACGACGGCGCCGGCCAGGCCCCAGTAGAGCTGGCTGTAGGCGTCATTCATGGTCTGAACCTGGCCACGCACCGCCACATAGGAGCCGCGCGGCAGGTCCTTCTTGGTCTCGGCCAAAATCTTCGAAATGTCACCGGAGATGGCGCCGAGATCGCGGCCCTGCGCGTCGCCGAAGATGTCGATCACCGGCTGCACATTGTAGTGGGAGACGACGCCAGGGCTCGGGCCATGGCTGATACGCGCAAGGCCACCCAGATATTGCTGCGACTTGGATTTCTGGGAGGTGATCGGGATGTTGGCCAGATCCGAGATGCTGCTGACCCGGTACTGCGGCATCTGGGCGACGATCGGATAGGACACGCCATTTTCCGAGTTGAGCCAGAAGTTGGGCTTCACCTGACCGCTGCCGGACAGCGTCACCAGCAGGCTGTTGGCCACGTCGCGCTGGGTCAACCCGACCTCGGCCGCAAGCGTCCGGTCGACGTCGACATTGATCTGCGGGTAGTTGAAGACCTGCTGGATGCGTAGATCCGCAATTCCGGATACCTTGCGCATGCGCTTGAGCAGATCGTTCGCATAAGCGAAATTGGCCTTCAGGTTGTTGCCGATGACCTGCACGTCGATCGGCGCCGGCAATCCGAAATTGAGAATTTGCGACACGATGTCGGCGGGCAGGAAGGAGAAGGTCGTGCCCGGGAA
>DATGGY010000025.1:0-7814 GCA_035308285.1 Bradyrhizobium sp.
CTTGAGCAGATCGTTCGCATAAGCGAAATTGGCCTTCAGGTTGTTGCCGATGACCTGCACGTCGATCGGCGCCGGCAATCCGAAATTGAGAATTTGCGACACGATGTCGGCGGGCAGGAAGGAGAAGGTCGTGCCCGGGAATTTCTGCGGCAATACGGTGCGCAGCGTCTTGACGTAGCCGGCCGTGGCGTCGTGATCCTCCTTCAGGCTGATCAAGGCATCGCCGTCTTCTGGGCCGATGGTGCCCGTGTTCTGATAGGCCATGTTGATGCCGCTATAGGGCAAACCGATATTGTCGACGATGTTGTCGAGCTGATTGGGTGGAATGGTCGCGCGCACCGTCTGTTCGATCTGTTCGAAGAGACGAGCCGTTTCCTCGATTCGTGTGCCGGCCTGGGCGCGCACATGCATCAGGATCTGGCCGGAATCGACGGTGGGGAAGAAGTTCGAGCCCAAGAACGGCGCCAGCCCGAATGACAGCACCACGATGGTGAGAAAGCCGAAGATGATGGTCCGGGGATGCGAAAGCGCCTGCTCCAAAAGCGTGTGATAGTGACCGCGCAACCAGGTGAAGGCGCGCTCGAAGCCCCGTTGAAACCGCGTGAAGGGATTGCGCGAAGGCGGAGCAGCGACCACATGATCTTCGCCGTGATGATGAGGGATGGCGTGGAGCAGGTAGCGCGCCATCGTTGGCACCAGCGTGCGCGACAGGATGAACGAGCCGATCAGCGCAAAGACGACGGCTTCGGCGAGCGGCCGGAACAGATAGCCCGCGACGCCGCCGAGCTGGAACATCGGCGCGAACACGATATCGAGAACGAGCAGGGTCACGAAGGCCGGAACCACGATTTGCTGGGCGCCGTCCAGGATCGCGGGCTCGATCTCCTTGCCCTGCTCGAGGTGAAAGAAAATGTTCTCGAGCGTCACCGTGCCTTCATCGACCAGCATGCCGACCGCGAGCGCAAGGCCCCCCAACGTCATGACGTTGATGGTCTGGCCCAGCATCGCCAGCACAACCATCGAGAACAGAATCGACAGCGGAATCGAGATGATGATGATGATGGTGGAGCGCCAACTGCCGAGGAACAGCAGGATCATGATGCCGACCAGGGCGGCTGCCAGCACGGCCTCCCGCAACACCCCGAAGATGGCGGCCTTGACGAACACCGACTGGTCGCCCACCGCGCGCAAACCGAACCCGGTCGGCAGGCTCTCCTCGACGCGCGGCAACAGCGACTTGATCCCGTCGATGACGTTGAGCGTCGACGCCGATCCGGCCTTGAGGATGGTCATCAGCACCGCGCGCGCACCATTGACCCGCACCATGTTGGCCTGCGGCGGCGAGCCCTGATGGACGTGGGCAACATCACGCACGAAGATCACCGCGCCGTTGACCTTCTTCACCGGCAGGTCGTTGATCTTCTCGAGCATGACGGGACTGGCGTTGAGCGACACGTTCCAGTCGAACTTGCCGATCTTCTGGTCACCCGCCGGCAGGATCAGGTTTTGCGCCGAGACGGCGTTGACGACGTCCTCGGCCGAGACGGCATGCGCCTGCATCGCCTGCTGATCGAGATCAACCTGCACCTGCAGGATTTTGCCGCCATAGGGCGAGGGCACCGCCGCGCCCTGCACAGTCGCAAGCTGCGGCCGGATGAAGTTTTGCCCGAGGTCGAACAGCTTCATCTCGGGCAACGTCTGGCTCGACAGTGCCAATTGCAGGATGGGGACGGTCGCGGCGTTGTAGCTCAGGACATAGGGCGGCGTGATGCCGGGCGGCAAGAGCTTCAACACAGTTTGCGAGGCCGCGGTCACCTGCGCCAACGCGGTGCGAATATTGACGCCCTTCTGGAAAAAGATCTTGACCACGCCGTAACCGCTCAACGACTGCGACTCGATGTGCTCGATGTCGCCGACCTGGGCGCTCAGCGTGCGCTCATAATAATAGATCACCCGGCCCGACATGTCGTTCGGCAACAGCCCGGTGTAAGTCCACACCACGCTGACGACCGGCACGTTGATGTTCGGAAAAATATCGGTTGGAGTCCGCAGCGACGCGAGCACTCCGAATATCGCGATCAGCAGCGAAAAAACGACAAAGGTGTAGGGACGCCGGAGCGCGATCAGGACGATCCACACGCCGCATCCCTCCTAAAAATCGACCGGAATGTCGATTTCCGGAAGGATGTCGACGGGCTTACGCGGTCCCACGCCTGCCTCCATCCGGCCAACCGGGATGATCGATGCGATATTCGCGAACGGCCGCTCCACCACCAATCCCACGGTCGACCTCAAATCCAGATTCTCGAGTCCGGGATAGCCCCGCTGGGAAGAGTACGGCACGTGCGCCGCGGGGTTACGCTTGGAAACTGTGTTCACTGCACGTCCGTTCTGGGCGAATTGGCTCGCACCCGTCCGAACCATGCCGAACCGATCCGACGAAAGGCAAGTGATATGCTAACAGGATTCGCCGATCCCGGCGAGGAATACGCTATTCCCCGCAAGCTCAGGCAGGATACCTTCATGACAGCCACTTCGGATCCTTGAGCCTAGAGCCAATCCCACGATCGATGGTGCGGGCCAATCGAGCTACCCCGTCGCCGTGATGTCACGGCGCCAGCACCTGTCTGAAATCATGGGGGTCATATCGCACCGCGGCAACTAATATAAAATTTAGTGCCCGGTCAGTGGGTTCTGCCCAATTTGCCGCCTCGCCAGCGCCCTTGGACGCTTGCGAAAAAGTGATCTCGCACTTGCAAAAACCCACCGACTCGCGCGGCCGCGCGAGTCTGGTCGTCACATACCTGTCACAACTCGAGCATTCGGCTGAAAGGCCGCACGGGCGATAGAGCGCGGCAAAGTGCCCGCCACCTGCTGTCGGCAGGATCAGTCCAAAGCTAAAGCCGCGCTATTGTTCGGGGCACGCCGCCCCGGTGGCGATCCACCGGCTCACCACTCTCATGAACTCGTCATGCGAGAGCGGCGGCGTCGATCGGGGGACGCCGGCCCGATTGACGCCCGGCGACCACGACCACAGCACGAGCCGCTCACGTGCAAAATGATCGGCAAGCCGCGCCAGGCTGCGGCCGCCATTACGCCTGGGATCGATCAGCTTCCGGCATATTTCCTTGGCCGATAGCTGCTCCCACGCCATCGACAGCGGCGCCAGATGCCATCCCGGCGCACCCGGAACGCCACTCACCTGATTGTTCGCTGACTGGTGGGATGTCGCGCAATGCAGACCGGCGGCGCCGTGCCCGGTGGGGCCGCGTTCGACATTGAACATGTGCCGATGCCCATCGTCGCCCTGCCGCGGAAATGGATGAGCGGCGTCGGTATGACAGTTGAGACAACGTGGCGATTGCAGCACCGTGGCGATTTCGCCGAACAGCCGAGCCGATTCCGGTTGTGATTTTGGCGCCGCGCCGTTGCCGCTTCGGAACAAGACGAGCACGAAGCCAACGGCCATGACGAACAGAATTGGCCAACGGCCCAGCATTGTCGGGCTCATCCGCGCTTGGCGCCGTTGCCGGCCGCGGTGTGAATCGCGGCGCGTATGCGCGAATAGGTGCCGCAGCGGCAGATGTTGGTGACAGCACCGTCGATATCGGCGTCGGTAGGAAACGGGGTCTCCTTGAGAAGCGCCGCTGCCGCCATGATCATGCCGGACTGGCAATAGCCGCATTGCGGCACCTGATGCTCGATCCAAGCTTTCTGCAGCGGATGCGAACGATCGCTCGAGAGGCCCTCGATCGTCGTCACCGTCCGTCCGCTGGCGCCGCTGACCGGGAAGGAGCAAGAGCGCACTGCCGCGCCGTCGACATGCAACGTGCAAGCGCCGCAGGCGGCGATCCCGCATCCAAATTTTGTACCGGTCATGCCAAGCACGTCGCGGATCACCCAGAGCAGCGGCGTATCGGCGTCGGCGTCGACGCTGACCGCGCGGCCGTTCAGCTTGAAAGACAGCATCGATCGCTCCTCAACTCAGGTTGACGCCGGATTTCGCCAGCGGCAGCGCGCGGATCCGGCGACCGGTGGCGGCAAAGATCGCATTGCAGACGGCGGCGTGCGTCGGCACCGGCCCGACCTCACCCAGCCCACCCACCTTCTCGCCACTGTCAACGAAATGCGTCTCGATCAGCGGCGTCTCCCACAAGTGGATGGGTTCGAATTCATCGAAATTGGTCTGCACGACTCGGCCCTTGTCGAGGGTGATGGCGGTCCGAAGCCCGGACAGGCCCCAGACCACGCCGCCGGCGATGTTCGACGCCGCGATGCCGGGATCGAGTACCTTGCCGCAATCGACCGCAGATACGACGCGGTGAATCTTGATTCCACCGTCCGCAACAGAGACCTCTGCCACCTGCGCGATCAGGCAGCCATACGCATCTGCGATCGCTACGCCGCGTCCGTACTTTGCTGGCAAAGGCTTGTCCCAGCCGGCCTTTTCCGCGACGACGTTGAGCAATTTCAACGCCCGCTGGTTGCCGGCCAGATGCGCGCGGCGGAAGGCCAGGGGATCCTGCTTCGCCGCCACGGCAAGCTCATCGATGAAGCTCTCGAGCACAAAGCAGTTCGGGCCATGCCCGGTCGTGCGCCACACCGAGACGGGCACCTTCGATTCATAATAATGCTGCTCGACGGAGAGATTGGGCAGGCCGTAGAGACTGTCGACCAGGCCCTCGACCGCCATCACATCGTAATCGCGCGGCGGCACCATCGGCTCCGTCCAATCCACATTTTCGGGGCCGCGGGGCCAAGCGTAGAGGAGAAAGGAAGGAGAGACGACGCGATGGGCGAGCGCTGTGAGCTTGCCCTGACCGTCAAGCCCGCCGCTCACACGGTGCAGCATGGCCGGGCGATAATAATCGTGCGTCATGTCTTCTTCACGCGACCAGATTAGCTTGACGGGCTGCTGCACCGCCTTGGCGACGATGAGCGCCAGCTTGCCGTCATCGCAGTGCAGCCGCCGTCCGAAGCCGCCGCCGATCAAGGTGCGGTGAATGCGGATTCGCTCGTCCGACAACCCGGTGATGGCCCGGGCGACACCGGCCATTGTTTCGACCATTTGGGTCGGAATCCAGAGATCGCAACCCTCCGCCGTCACATGCGCGGTGCAGTTCAAGGGCTCCATCGTCGCATGCGCCTGATACGGCACCTCGTACTCGGCCTCGAGCATTTGAGCCGACGCCTTCAGCGCGGCGGCGGCGTCCCCGACCGTCTTCTTCGGGACGAACGGACCGGTTGCCAGTTTCTCGCGATAGCTTGCGGCGATCGCCGCCGAGGTAAGGCCGGCATCTTCGTCCGCCCAGACGAGGTCCGCATCGTCCAGCGCGCGCCGCGCTTGCCAATAGGTCTTCGCCACCACCGCAAGGCCGCCCGGCACTTCCACCACCGCCACGACGCCGGGCTTGGCCTTGATGGCGGCGGCATCGTAGCGATCGAGCCGACCGCCAAATCCGGGCGCGCGGCGGATCGCCGCCAGCAGCATGCCAGGCACCTTGACATCGATGCCGAACACCGCGCTGCCGTCGACTTTTGATGGAATATCCCAGCGCGGCAAGGGTTTACCGATATAGCGCAGGTCCTTATCTTCCTTGAGGCGAGGCGTCTGCGGGAGCTGCAACTTTGCTGCGTCGGCGGCCACTTCGCCGAAGGAAACCTGCTTTGCGGATGCCGCGTGTCGGATAACCCCGTCCAGGATCGTGAGCTGGCTTGCCGGCACGTTGAGCCGCGCCGCCGCCGCGCTCAACAGCATCTCGCGGGCGCTCGCGCCCATCTGCCGGACCAGCATGTAGAAGTCGTGCGTGCTGGCGCTCGCCCCGGTGAACATCCATTTGTAGACCGGGTCGCGATAGGCTTTGTCAAACGGCGCGAACTCGATCTTCGCCCTTTGCCAGTCGACGCCGAGCTCATCCGCCAGCGCGGCCGTCAGCGTGTTGCTGATGCCCTGGCCCATCTCGGATTGCGAACTTATCAGGGTTATCGAATTGTCGGGCGCGATGCGGACCCACGCAGTGATGGCGGATTCCGCGGCCTTTGCCGTCTCGGGAGCGAGCGTCGGCCCGCTATTTGCGCCAAGCGCCCTTGTACCAACGATCAGCAGGCTGCCCGCCGCCGCCAAACCGGCGCCCAGCATCGAGCGGCGGGTAACATCGGGACCGACAATCGCGATCTTCGCTTCGTGAGACATCGAAGCTCCCCCCAACGTTGAGTGGCTTCATATTATGAGCTCTTCACCTCCTGAAAAGCCCGGAAAAATGAAATCGGATTTCAGCGACGCTTATATCAAGCGGCTGGATCTCAATCTTCTCTGGGTTTTCTATGCGCTGTTGAAGCATCACAAGGTCACGACCGCGGCGGAATATCTCTCGATGACGCAATCGGCCGTGAGCCAGGCCTTGGCGCGACTGCGAACGACGTGTGACGATCCACTCTTTGTGAGGACGGGGCACGGGCTCAAACCAACCGCACGCGCCCTCGCGCTGGAGCCGTATGTCACGCAGATTATCGAGACCGCGACTCGCACATTCGCGCCGATGCCCTGCTCGAAGCCAGATTGCGCCCCTGAATTGCGGATCGGCATGCCAGACAATGTCTCAAAAGCACTCACTTCCTTTGCCGGACTCCTGCGCCGCGAGGCGCCAAATCTTCGTTTGAGCGCCCGCCATGTCTGGGGCCGCAAGGGGGTTGACGCCCTGATCGAGGGCGAGATCGACCTTGCACTGTTTCACATCGCGAACGCATCATCGGACATCGAACGGCGCACGCTTTATTACGAATCATTTGCCGTGATTGCCCGACGCGGTCATCCGGTGGCCGCCTCGTTCGACCTGAGCGCATTTTGCGAGGCGGACCATGTCGTCGCGTCGTTCGCGGGCGACGGGTACGGGCTTGTCGACGCCAAGCTCGAGCAATTGGGACGGACCCGACGCGTGGTCTCCACCTTCCCGCTGTTTCGCGCAACGCTGCAGGCGGTCGCGTGCTCGGACATGATCGCGCTGGTCAATCGGAGCCTGGCGCTCGCCGAGGCCGAGCGGCTCGAGCTCGTCGTGCTGACGCCACCGCGCGAGCTCGAACTTTCGCCCTTTCCGGTGCACGTCGCCTGGCACCGGCGTCAAGCCCAGAACGCGCTTTGTCGCTGGACCGCGGATCAGATCATCAAGCATATGCCGGAGGGTTTTGCCTACGGCTAGATTGGACCCTTCGGGCCGCGTTACTTCAATCGATCCTTGATCCGGTCGAGCCCGGCACGCGCGCAGGCCTCGTCACGCTCGCCGCCGGGGGCGCCACCCACGCCGATCGCGCCGATCACCTCGTCGCCGACCTTGATCGTGAGCCCGCCGGCGATGAAGGCAAGGCCCGGCTGGAATTCCAGCGCTTGCAAGGTCGCATCGGTCTTCACTTTCTCGGCCATCGGCGCGCTGCTGTCGAGCTTTGCGATCGGCGCCACCGAGACGGCCGTGTAAGCCTTGCGCCACGCGCCCTCGGCGGTATGGACGCCGGCGCGATCGCCGCGCAGCTCGGCCTGGCGAACCGCATCGATGTCAATGACAACGGCGGAGACGGCGTAACCCTGCTTGGCACAGAAGGCCACCGCCTCGGTCACCGCTTCGGCGGCGAGCATGGCGGGGAGCCGATGGGTCGGAATGACGCCCTCGGCAAATGCCGAACCCGCGAAGCCGCCGGTGAGGCAGAGAGCAACAGCGAAAATGCCGCGCGCGGCAAGGCGGCGACGATCGACCACACTTCCGATAATATTCACCGGCGTCTCCCCTCAATCAGCCATCACACTTCGCATGGCGCATCTGGCG
>DATGGY010000026.1:0-36235 GCA_035308285.1 Bradyrhizobium sp.
CGCCGGTCTTCACCTTTCACGTCGAGGGCCATGCCTCGATCTTCGACGGCACGACCATTCTCTTTCAGATCACCGACGATGCCGATGCCGCTTCGATCGCGCCGGCCGGCACCAGCATCATCGCGAGCATGAAGCCGGCGCTGGCGACGCTGACCGAGATACTGCCGGAGACCAGGCGCGCGATGCCAGTGGGGCGCTGCTTGCCGCCCGCCCCGCGCGCCGGCGACCCGATTGCCGCCGAATATTTGTTGCACAGCCTATCAGTCGCCATGCCCCGCGATGCCGTGCTGGTCGAGGAAGCCCCCTCGCATCGCCCAGCGATGCAGCAATTCATGCCGATGCGCGGGCAGGACAGTTTTTATACCATGGCGAGCGGCGGCCTCGGCTTTGGCCTACCGGCCGCGGTCGGCATCGCAATGGGGCGTCCCGGCATCCGCACCGTGGGCCTGATCGGCGACGGCTCGGCGATGTATTCGATCCAGGCGTTGTGGACGGCGGCGCAACGCAAGCTGCCGCTGACGGTCGTGATCATCAACAATTCAGGCTACGGCGCGATGCGCTCGTTCAGCCAGGCGATGCAGGTGCGCGACGTGCCCGGCCTCGATCTGCCGGGTATCGACTTTGTGAAGATCGCCGAGGGGATGGGCTGCGACGCCGCACGCGTGACAAAATCATCCGAGCTTGCGGGCGCGCTCAAGCGCGCTCTCGCGCATCGCGGCACCAGCCTGGTCGAGGTGATGGTAGATTCGGCGGTGCCGCTGCTTTACGCGACGAAGACGTAGGCTTCGCCGTCACTTCCCGTGCTCATCCCGCATCTTCGCCTGGATCTTCGCCATGCCTGCAATCCAGCGGTCGTAATTCTCGGTCTTCTTGCGCATGTAGCCGAGCACTTGCGGGTGCGGCAATATCAGGAATGTCTCCTGCTCGATGCCGGCGATTGCATCCTTTGCCACTTGCTCCGGCGAAAGATCGCCGTCGCCGGATTGCGGACCCCTGGGGATCGAGCGCAGCATGTTGGTGTCGACGCCCTGCGGGCACAGGATCGAAACCTTGATGCCATGGGCCTTGTGCGAGATCGCGAGATTCTCGGCAAACCCCACCGCCGCGTGCTTGGTGGTCGAATAGGCGGGGCTTCCGACCTGCGACAGAAGCCCGGCCGCGGAAACCGTGTTGAGGAAATACCCCTCCCCGCGCGCCTTGAAGCGCGGGATCAGATGCCGCGCGGCGTAGATATGCGCCATGACATGAATGGCCCAGCTTCTCGAAAACGGCTCGTCGGAATCGCCGCCGGCATTTTCCGATAAAGGATCAAAGCCGCCGCCGATGCCGGCGTTGGAGCAAAACAGCGCGATCGGGCCGAACAGCCGCTCGGTCTCCTCGATGACATGGATGATGTCTTTTTCCTGCGCGACGTCGCATTTGAAGGCCGCGCCGTCGATTCCCGCTGCCACGGCCCTGGCGCCGGCGGCTTCCTTGTCGGCGACGACCACCTTGGCTGCGCCCGCGCGGTAGAAGGCCTCGCAAAGCGCCCGGCCGATGCCGTTGGCGCCGCCGGTGACGACCACGACTTTGCCGCTCACCTGCATGGCGAAACCTTAAGGTGTGAAATCGGCCTCAGGCCAGGACCAGATCGAGCACCGCCGTGTAATGGCACGCCGCGCCGAGCAGCACAAACGAATGCCAGATCACGTTCTGGAAGCGGAGTCGTTGCCATGCATGAAAGATTATACCGAAAGTGTAGAGCAGGCCACCGGCAACGATGAACCAGAACGCCAATTGCGGCAGCGACGACATGCCGGCATCATAGGCAATGACCCCGCTCCAGCCCATCGCGAGATAAAGCCCGACCGAAACCCGGTCGAAGCGTCCAGGAAGGAACAGCTTTTGCACGATGCCGATCGCGGCCACGCTCCAGACACCCGCAAGTAGCGACATCGCAAAGACGCGGTCCGGCAACTGCGCGAATATGGGGGTATAGGTCGCCGCGATCAGGACGTAGATCGCCGAATGGTCGAAGCGGCGCAACAGCCATTTTCGATGCGACACCGGCCAGAGGTTATAGGCGGCGGAAAACCCGAGCATGGCAAGCAGGCCCGCGGCGTAAACCGACACCAGCACCACCTGAAAGGCGGAAGCGAAAACGCCCGCGAGCACGATCAGCACCGTGGCGGCGATCAGGCCGCCGAACACGCCGATGCCGTGCACGATGCCATCGGCAATCAGTTCGGCGCGATCGTAATTCCAGCGGATCGCGCCGGCCGCCGCATGGGCCGATGTCGAGGCGAATTGCTTCAGTCTGAAGACGGTCATGGCGGCCCAACAGGCTTGGTCGGAATGAGAAAGATGATAGCTCCGGGGAGGTCAACGAAACCCTAAAAAATTTCTCCGATAAAATCGCGTCCGAAATGTGAAAACTTGAATTTGGCCCGCCAATCGCCACCTTTGCAGTCTGGTTTCATTACTTGCTTTTCGCGAAAATCGAGTGTTTCGAGCCCTTATGGCCCTGCATTTTTCCGATATTGTCGAGGAAGCGCGTCTTTCGGCACGGGCGCTGAAGGATTTCAGCGAACATCTCTTCAGCCCGACGGTGCGACTTGGTGTCACCGGACTTTCGCGGGCCGGCAAGACGGTTTTCATCACCGCGCTGATCCACGGCCTCACCCGCGGCGGCCGTTTTCCGGTGTTCGAGCCGTTCGCGACGGGACGGATCGCCGGCGCCCGGCTCGAGCCGCAGCCCGACGACGCGGTGCCGCGCTTCGATTACGAGAACCACGTCCGCACCCTGATCGAGGAGCGCATCTGGCCGCATTCCACGGTCGATATCAGCGAGCTTCGGCTGGTGATCGACTATCAGCGGCAAAACGGCGCCGACCGCGACCTCACGCTCGACATCGTCGACTATCCCGGCGAATGGCTGCTCGATTTGCCGCTGCTCCACAAGAGCTACGAGCAATGGTCGCGTGAAAGCCTCGCGCTGTCGCGGGCAAGCGCCCGCGCGCCGCTTGCCGCACCCTGGCACGGTTATCTTGCCGCCTTGCGCGCCGAAGGGCATGCGGACGAACAGGCCGCGCGTACGGCCGCAAAACTGTTCACGGATTATTTGCGCGCCTGCCGCGACGAGCGTTTCGCTATGAGCCTATTGCCGCCGGGCCGCTTCCTGATGCCGGGCAATCTCCAGAGTTCTCCGGCGTTGACCTTCGCGCCGCTTGATTTGCCCGAGCAAGGCGAGGCGGTAGATGGTTCGCTGTGGGCGATGATGCGCCGCCGATACGAGGCCTACAAGGACTTCATCGTCCGCCCGTTCTTCCGGGATCATTTCGCGCGGCTCGATCGCCAGGTTGTTCTGGTCGACGCGCTCTCGGCGTTCAACTCGGGACCGGAAGCCCTGATCGACCTTGAGGCTGCACTGTCCGGAATTCTCGATTGCTTCAGGATCGGCCGCAGTACGCTGTTCAGCGCGTTGTTCCGGCCCAAGATCGACCGCATTTTATTCGCAGCGACCAAGGCCGATCATCTGCATCATTCGAGCCACGATCGCCTCGAGGCGGTGTTGCGGCGGGCGGTCGCCCGCGCCGTCGCGAGAGCTGAGGACACCGGCGCCGCCATCGACGTCGTTGCGCTGGCCGCCGTGCGCGCCACCCGGGAAGCCCAGGTCGCGCGCGGCCGCGACAAACTGCCCTCGATCCTCGGCACGCCGGCCGCTGGCGAGATGGCCGGCTGCGAGACATTCGACGGCAACACCGAAGTGGCGACCTTTCCGGGCGACCTGCCGGACGATCCGCAAGAACTGTTCAAGGGCGAGGCGGCATTTCGCGGACTTTCCAGCGCCTGCGCCGAGACGGCCGATTTTCGCTTTCTTCGCTTTCGCCCGCCTCGCCTCGAATATGAGGGGATGGATGAGCCCGCACTGCCTCACATCCGCCTTGACCGGGCGCTGCAGTTCCTGATCGGAGACAAATTGCAATGAGCGAGCGCCCTCTCCACCGCAAGCCTGCGACCTTCAAGCTCGACGACCCCGGCGTTGTCGTCGCCGATGCCGGCGATGCAAGCCGCGCGGCCCGCGGCACGGTTCAAGTCACGCCGGAGAGCGATCGGGCACTTCTACCGGTAGCAATCGAGGCACCGATCGTTCCCGCCACGCGGAGCTTTCGCTGGGGCACAATGTTCTGGAGCGCCGTCGGCGGGCTGACGCTGCTCGGCATCGGCCTCGGGGCGACCCAATTGATCGAGGATTTGTTTGCGCGGAGCCGAGGCCTCGGCTTGCTCGGGCTGGCTTTCGCCATTGCAGCAGCACTTGCGTTTGTCGTGATCGTGGCGCGCGAGGGGCTCGGGCTTGTTCGCCTTGCCGCAATCGAAAAGCTGCATCTGCGCGCGACTTCCGTGCTCGCAAGCGACGACCGCGCCGAAAGCCGGGCCGTTCTGAGCGACCTCCTGAAGATCGCGCACCAGAACCCGCATCTGGCGCGCGCGCGTGCCGCGTTGCAAAGCCACACCAGCGATATCATCGACGGCGCCGACATGATCCGGCTCGCCGAGCGCGAATTGATGGCGCCGCTCGATACTGAAGCTCGCCGCCTGATCTCTTCGGCCGCGCGGCGGGTCTCGGTCGTCACCGCCGTCAGTCCGCGCGCGCTGGTCGATGTGCTGTTCGTTTTCGCAGCCTCGCTTCGCCTGATCCGGCAGTTGGCGCGGCTTTACGGCGGCCGGCCCGGCACGCTCGGAATGATCCGCCTGATGCGCCATGTCATCTCGCATGTAGCCATCACCGGCGGCATGGCGGCCAGCGACAGCCTGATCCAGCAGGTGCTCGGCCATGGCCTGGCGGCAAAACTGTCGCAGCGGCTGGGCGAAGGCGTCCTCAATGGCTTGCTGACCGCGCGGCTGGGACTTGCCGCCATCGACGTCACCCGCCCGCTGCCGTTTACAGCGCTGCCAAGGCCTGTGCTAAGCGATCTGGCAAAGGACCTCTTGCGCAAGCGCGAGGGCGAGGAGTGAGTTCCCTCGCCCGCGAACTAGATATTTTCGCGTTGAGATTTAGCCTCCGCGCCAGAGATCGGGAACCCGACCGATCGATCAATTGTCCGGCGCGGGAATAAAGAGGGAGAATTCCAGGTCCCTGGTGCAGCGCAATCCCGCGCAGTCGCCAAGGCCGATGGTTGCCTCTTGCAGGTTAACTCCGCAGCAAGCTTGGGCCGTCCACTCGCCGTGGTGCACGTCAACAAAGCCGCGTTCATTGTCGACAAGACGGTGGGCGGCCGATCGAGGTTTTTATATGCGAACTTTCATGAAACCCGGCCGCCTCGCTGCGGCACGATTCACTTCCGCTCGCGCCGCAGTCGTTGCGGTGCTTTCAGGTCCGATCGTCGGAGCGTTGCTGGCGTTCGGCGCGGTTGCGGCGCAGGAAGAAAACGCCGTCGTGATCGACAACTTCACCTTTACCCCAGCGGAACTGACGGTTGCGGTTGGAACGACGGTGATGTGGGTCAATCACGACGACATACCACATTCGGTGGTCGACAAGAGCAAGGCCTTCCGGTCGAAGCCGCTTGATACGAAGGAATCGTTTTCCTACACGTTCGCCAGTGCCGGCACCTTCGATATTTTCTGCGGCTTGCATCCGCAAATGAAGGAAAAAATCATCGTAAAGTGACGGTGGCGCCTTGGGAATTTTGGCGCGTCACACCTCATGAAACTACGATCGGTACACCGTACGTTTCTCCGGTGTACCGAACCCAAGCAGAGCGGTCGGCCGTCCAGGCGGTGACTCGTCTACAGCGTAGCGGAATATCAAGCGGTCCGTGAAACCTCCCCTAGAGACGCACATCCTCTTCCGGCAATGACTCAATGCGTGTCGTCCGGAAACCAAGACCAATATCGGTCAATTTCGGCATAAATCTGAAGAGGTTGTACAGAAATATCGCAACCTACGGATGCACGTTTCAGAACATGACTTAATCGGCGAGGGAATGGCGAGGGAATAAAGCCACGATCACTCAAGTCTCTTACCGGAAGCAGATCCTCGACAGCAAACTCGGGAGCGGATCGACATGACCGAAAATTCGGCAGCCACGGACGCGCTTGCAATAGATTTAGCTTCCGAGAGCGGGCGCTTCGATCAAATTAGCATCGCCCTTCACTGGCTTACGGTGCTGCTTGTCCTCAGTCAGTTTACGACCGCGTGGTTCCGCGAAGCCATCGATCACAACACGAGTCTTGCCGCGGCGATTCTCGCAACCCACCGCGGGACGGGTTTGCTGACATGGGTCGTCGGGCTCGTGCGTCTCGTCTGGCGGCACAACTTTGCCTATCTGCCGCCATTTCCGCGAAGCATGTCGAAACTTCAGCAAACGATCTCAACGGCCAATGAATATGGCCTTTACGCCTTACTCTTCATTCAGCCGATCACGGGCCTGGGCAGGGTTCTGTTTCGCGGCGAGCCTTTCGACGTTTTCATTTGGAAAGTGCCGGCGTTGTTCGAGTCGGACGACGCCATTCGTCACTTTCTTGCCGAGGCTCACGAGTTCGGCGCCAAAGCGCTTCTCCTGCTCATTGCCCTGCACGCGGGCGCCGCGCTTTTCCATCGCCTCGTTCTGCGCGATGGCGTGCTGCAACGGATGTGGCCGTGGACCTCGCAGTGACAACCCGCAGGCTTCTCACACTGCAAAATGGGTAGGGCATGATGGCCAACCAGGATAAAGCATCGCTCGCTCATGCCGTCGAGCGTGATCTCAGGCTCGATCTCTTCCGCGGTGCGGGGCTGTGGATGATCTTCCTCGATCACATCCCGGACGACGTCGTTGCCTGGTTGACCCTTCGCAATTACGGCTTCAGCGATGCCGCCGAATTTTTCGTTTTTATTTCCGGTTACCTGCTTGGCTACATCTACGGCCCGATCATCGGCGCCGGGAATTTTATCGCCGCGTTGAAGCGGCTGTGGACGCGTGTCTGGCAGATGTATGTTGCCCACATCATGTTGTTCCTGCTGTTCACCGCGCAGATCGCGCGCGCGGTCAGGAAATTCGACAACCCCATGTATGAAGACGAATTCAACGTTCATCAATTTCTTCAGCATCCGGACATTCTGATCGGGCAGGCGCTCACGCTGCGTTACAAGCCGGTCGACCTTGACGTACTGCCGCTCTACATATCCCTGATCGCCGCTTCACCGTTCGTGATCTGGTGCCTGTTGCGCCGCCCCAACCTGACCCTGCTCGGCTCGGTGATCCTCTACACGCTGACGCGCTGGTTCGACTTGAATCTCGCCTCCTATCCGCCCGGGACGCACTGGTACTTCAACCCATTCGCCTGGCAATTGATGTTTGTGTTCGCGGCGTGGTGTGGCGTGGGCGGCATCGCCAAGCTTTGGCCCATCATTCAGTCCCGCGCGGCACTGATACTGGCCTCGCTGTGGATCGCTTTCGCGTTCCTGATCGTGATGACCTGGCACATCCCCTCGCTAGACGCCATGGTGCCGAAATGGATGATCAAGCTGATCTATCCGATCGACAAGACCGACCTCGACATGCTGCGTTTCACGCACTTCCTCGCGCTAGCGCTGCTGGTCGCCCGGTATTTCCCGCGCAAGGCGGAGATTCTCGGTTCAAAATGGCTGCGTCCGATGATTCTGTGCGGTCAGCATTCCCTGCCGCTCTTCTGCTTCGGCGTATTCCTGTCCTTTGCAGCCCATTGGATTCTGGTTCAGCACGCCCAGGGCGGCGTGCGGGCCCTCTGGATGCAACTGTTCGTCAGCATCGGCGGCATACTGATCATGATCGCTTTGGCGTGGCTACTGGGCCGGACAGGAAAGGTGCCCAATTTGTTCGTCGATGCGGCCGAGTCGGAGGAAGGCGGGGTCACGGTGCTGAAGGCCGGAAACTCGGTTGCGGCGATCGCGGGAAATAAAATCGTGGCTCGATCAGTCTTACCTGTACGCAGGACGCAATCACCCTAAAGGAGAGATCATCATGCTCAAGAAATCGACAACGGTTGCGGCTGCTTCGGCAGCTATTGTTAGTCTTTTCACCATCCTTTTCCTCGCGGCACCATCGGCTCGCGCAGACGACAAGGATATCGCACGGGCATTGCGCGCGGGCGATCTGGTCATCGTGGTCCGCCACGGGGCTACGTTTCCGGATCAGGCCGACACCGATCCGCTCCACTTCGACAACATTGCCGCTCAACGCAATTTGAATGAGAAGGGCAAGGCGCTGGCGAAAGCGTTCGGCGACGCGATTCGCCAGGCGGGCGTGCCTGTCGGCAAGGTCTATACCAGCAAATATAACCGCGCCTATGAGACGGCGGTCATTGCCGGATTTCAGGACATCGAGAAAACGACCGATCTGACAGAGGGCGGGCTTGTCGTGTCGCCGAACGAGAACAACCGACGCGCCGAAGCATTTCGCAAGATGCTCGCCACCGCACCGAAGGCACACACCGACACGATTCTCATTACGCATCAGCCGAACATTGTGGCCGCACTCGGCAAGGATTGGTTTGATGTGAAAGAGGGCGAAGCCTCGATCTTCCGTCCGGCCGACGGCGGTTACAAACTCGTCGCCCGCATTCAGATGGACGAATGGCCTCGCATAGCCGCGGCGGCGAAATAGGCCGCAACGTCGAAGCACGGTGAGGCTGCCAAGCTCTGGACTTTACGAGCGACGTTTCGGGATAGCGATCGCTGAAAATTCGGCGAAGCCCTCTTTCGAGGGCCTCAACAGGTCGAGAGCGGTCTTGCCCGATAGCCTGCCGAATTTTTGCTGTTCAACATCTCCCGCCAGCGCGCGCCAGCGAAACAACGGCGAGTCGGGCGGCGGCGAAAGCTCGGGCGTCCAGCCGGTGAATTTCTCCATCGCGTAGGTGTCCATCACGATCCCGCGCCAGACGCGATCGACCCGCTCGAGCGGCTCCCTATGCGCCGGGATCGAGGCCCACAGCGGATTGCCGGGGTCATTGTCGGGTTCGCGCCCGATATAGAGGCCGGCGTGGCCTTTGATCCAAGCCATATCGGGCTCGCGAAAGCCGAGATATCGCCCGCGCTCGTTGATCTGGACCACCGGCACGCGGCCTCTGAAATACCAGCGCATCATCGAATAGGTGCGGTAGTCCGTGGTGGCGATCCAGGTCGCGCCGGCCTTTTTCAGCTCGGTCTCGGCGTGGCGCACGATGGTCCGGTAGCCGGCTTCGCCGCCGATGGGGTCGGTCCGGCCGATGAAATTCCAGGGCGTTGCGACATAATAGAGGAACACGGCAACGACGAAGGCGATGCCTGCAGCAATTGCCACCCTCGCCCACCGGAACGACCACCGCACGACGGAATCCCGCCAACCCTCGTGCCGAAGCATCGAAAGATTGATGGCGGCGGCGGCAAACCCGAACGGCCAGATGAACATCGGCCAGGTGTCGCCGACCCTTAAGCTCAGCGATTTCCCCAGGAAATAGAGGAACGGAAAAATCACTGCGGTCGACAGCAGGATGCCCGCCGCCTCAGGCCTGCGATATCCCCGCCACGCCGTCAGCGCGACGCCGGTCAGGACCACCGGCAGCAGGATGAATCCGACCAGTCCGAATTGCAGGCCGATGAATTCGCCGAGCGTGCGAAACGACCATTCATGGGTCGCGGCGGCCCGGACAAACTGGAAGCGGAACGACGCCCAATCGTGCTGCACATTCCAGATCACAACGGGGAGGAACAGCGCAAACGCGATCAGCGCCGCCGCCCAGGGATAAAGGCTGCGCAGCCAGCGCCCGCGCCATTGCGGCACCAGCATGAAGGCCAGTACCGAGGGAAGCAGCAGGATTGCGGTGAATTTCGACAGTAACGCGAGCCCTGCGAAGGCGCCGGCGGCGAGCCACCAGCGCGCATCGTTGCTCTCGGTGAGCCGCACGAGACTCCACGCAATCGCGGTCGCGAAAGGAATCAGCGCGACATCGGGCGAGACCTTGGCCATCAGCAGGCCGTAATAGAGGGATGCTTCCGCCATCAGGACCGCGATCACGACCGCGCGGAAGTCGCGCGTCACGCGCCACACGATGTCGGCGATTAGCCCCTGCATCGCCAGCATCGCCACGAGGCCGGCGAACCGCACGCCAAAATTACTGTCGCCGAAGATTGCGGTCCCCAAGCGGATGAACCAGGCGATCATGGGCGGATGGTCGAGGAAGGAAAGCACGTTTTCCTTCGACCAGGTCCAATAATAGGCCTCGTCCGTCCGCAGATCGAGAACGCTTGCGTAAACCGCCCGCAACACCGTCATTGCCGCGATCAGGGCGGCCACGGCAAGCAACTGCCGAAAGGCGGGATTTTCGCGCCCCGAGGGGCTGGTATCGAAAGATGCGATCGTCACGGCGCTTTCTCCCCGACTCCCAAGGGAGTGTCAATGTGTTCCCACCCGCCCCGGTCACCCACAAGATTGCTTGTGCACATGAGGAATTAAACGCAGGTTTCGCCGGTCTATCGTATAACGAAGAACGCATGATCGAACTCTCCCGGGCCCAGATCCAGAAATTCGTTCGCGGCGTCAGCGTCCGGCAGATACGCCTGGCCTGCGGGCTGGTGCTGTTTGCCTATCTGGTCAGCCATTTCCTCAACCATGCGCTCGGCAATATCTCGCTGGATGCGCTCGCCTGGGGCGTCCACTACCACATCCTCTTCTGGCAGTTTCTCCCCGTCGCGATCGTCTTTTACACCGCCGTGCTGGTTCATTCAGGCCTTGGGATTTGGGCGCTTTACGAGCGCCGGCAATTTCGCTGGAAGGCGATCGAGCCGCTCCAGCTCGTGCTTGGCCTGAGCATTCCGGCGCTCGTCGTCGCGCATGTGGTCGGCGTGCGGCTGGGCCTGACGCTCTTCGGGCATACAAGACTCTATCCGCAGGTGCTCTACGGATACTGGGTCCTTTGGCACTACCGAATCTGGCTGTTGCTATCGGTCCTGGTCATCGCCTGGATCCACGGCAGCATCGGTCTTTATTTCTGGCTGCGGATGAAGGCGTTCTTCAAACCCGCAGCGCCATTCCTGCTAGCCGCAGCCGTGCTGGTGCCGACGCTGGCCTTGCTCGGTCTCTACCAGGGCGGGCGGGCGATCGCGGAAGAGAGCGCCGATGCCGAATGGCGGGCGGAGAATCTCTCACAGGACAAGGTCGGCGGGCCGGCCGAAGCAAATATCCTTGAAAGTATCAGCGATTATTTCCTGATCGGCTATCTCGGCCTGATCGGGTTTGTGCTGGCGGCGCGGGGTGTGCGCGCGCTCCATGAGCGGCGGGGCGGCATGATCACGCTCGCTTACGGCAATGGCCGCACCATCCGGGTGCCGAAGGGGCTTTCCGTGCTGGAAGCAAGCCTGCGCCATCAGATCCCGCATGCCAGCGTCTGCGGCGGCCGCGCCCGCTGCTCCACCTGCCGCATTCGCGTGATCGGCGATTCCGCGTCATTGCCGGAGCCTTCCAACCGCGAGGCCTTCGTGCTCAACCGTGTCGGCGCGGGTTCGGACCCGGCCATCCGCCTTGCCTGTCAGCTCAGGCCCGAGACCGACATTTCCTTCTTCCAGATCTTCACGCCGCAGACCGCGGTGGCGGGTGCGTCGGGCCCCTCGCATATCGGCGAGGAGCGCTACCTCGTCAGCATGTTCGTGGATATGCGCGGTTCGACCAGATTGGCGGAAAACCTGCTCCCATTCGATACGGTGTTCGTCGTCAACCGCTTCCTCGGCGCGGTGTCGCGGGCCGTGATCGAATGCGGCGGCCAGCCCAATCAGTTTCTGGGCGACGGGCAATTGGCGCTGTTCGGGCTCGCCACCAGCCGGCAAACCGCGTGCCGGCAGGCGCTCCGGGCGGCGGCCATGATCGCGTCCAATATCGAGGAACTGAATCAATTCCTCAAACACGATTTGCGCGAGCCGATCCGCTTCGGCATCGGTATTCACAGCGGCGAGGTGATCGTCGGCGACATCGGCTATCGCGATCACATGGTATTCACCGCGCTCGGCGATGCGGTCAATGTCGCGGCACGCCTGCAGGACATGACCAAGAGCTTTTCCTGCGAGGCCATCCTGTCGGACGAAGTGCGCGCGACCGCGGGCCTTGCCACTGAGGCCTTGCCGGCGAGGGAAGTCGAAATTCGCGGCCGCAGCGCTCCGATGATTGTCCACGTCGTCGAAAGCGCGAAGAATTTGTCCGCACTGATCGACGAGGCGAAGTCTGTTGCGGCCTGACGGTGGCCCCTGACAACGCTGAGCCGCTGCGTGACTTGGCGCACATCTGAACAACCATTCAGAAAAATCTCCGCAATCCGCTCACGATCCTCTCGAACCGCGCTCTCTTGGGATGCGACTGACGGACGAGGGGTGAAACTGAAAAGTAGAAACCCGCGCGATGAGCGCATCATTTGAGGAGAACGACCATGTTACGCAAATCGACTCTCGCACTTGTCGCCGCTGCTTCGCTAAGCGCTGTGGCGCTGGCTCCCAACGCCGCTTCGGCGAAGCCTTGGGGTGGCGGATGGGGTTTTGGCGGCGGCTTTCATCATCACCACTTCGGCGGCATCGGCCTCGGCTATGTCGGCTATGGCGACGACGGATGCTACGTGACCCGCCCGGTGATGACCCCGTTCGGCTATCGCCTGCGCACCGTCAATATCTGCGCCTACTGATCGAAAGCTCGCTTTGATCGATCAAGTTGCTCCGGCCGCTCCCAAGCGGCCGGAGTTTGCGTTTTGACGGTTCAATCAACCCATCCGATCGACCTTCAAATCGAACCCGGGATTATTGCATCGCAGCGCCCGGCTGCGCTTCAAAGAGCATGAATTGACCGGGAATTGACTTGCGCCACAGCAATGCGACTATCGCGCGGGCTCCCGTTAGTAAAATCGACTACCGGTTAGACCAGTGGAATGCGCGTGGAGGACCGAGCCCGGAAAAAAGCTCCGGCCTCGACAGACGGGGGGAAGGCGATGCTCGACAGGCGGGAGGTGCTCAAACGCGCAGGACTTGCGGCCCTTGCGACCGGTCTTGGTTCGTCGAAGTTGTTCGCGCTCGACCCCACCGTGGTGCTGCCGTTCGAGAACGGCAAGCGGCCTTTGGTCAAATATCCGCAGAAACGCCCGATGATCGGCCAGACCAGCCGGCCGCCGCAGCTCGAAACGCCGTTCTCGGTGTTCGACGAGGGACCGATCACGCCGAACAATGCTTTTTTCGTCCGCTATCATTTGGCCGACATCCCCTATCAACTCGACCCCAACGCATTCACGCTGGAGGTCAAGGGCAAGGTCGACCGGCCGCTCAAACTGTCGCTGAAGGAAATCAAGAAGCTTCCCGCGGTCGAGATGGTCGCGGTCGCGCAGTGTTCGGGCAACAGCCGCGGGTTTTTCGAACCGCGCGTCGCCGGCGGACAATTGGCCAATGGCGCGATGGGGAACGCGCGCTGGCGCGGCGTGCCGCTGAAGACCGTGCTCGAGAAGGCCGGCGTGCAAGCGGGCGCCAGGCAGGTCACCTTCAACGGCATGGACAGACCGGCGATGGACACCACGCCCGACTTCATCAAGGCGCTCGATATCGAGCATGCCCTCGACGGCGAGGTGATGCTCGCTTACGGCATGAACGGCGGGGATTTGCCGTTCCTCAACGGCTTTCCGCTGCGCCTGGTCGTGCCCGGCTATTACGGCACCTATTGGGTCAAGCATCTCAACGAAATCACCGTGATCGACAGCATGTTCGACGGTTTCTGGATGAAATCCGCGTACCGAATTCCGGACAACGCTTGCGGATGCGTCGAGCCGGGCAGCGCGCCGAAGGCGACAATTCCAATCAACCGCTTCACCGTCCGCTCCTTCATCACCAATGTGCTCGATGATTCGAAAGTGAAGGCGCGCAAAACGTTGAAGCTGAGGGGGATCGCCTTCGACGGCGGCAAGGGCATCAAGGAGGTCGTGGTCTCGACCGATAGTGGCGATACGTGGATTCCGGCCAAGCTCGGCAAGGACCTCGGCAAATATTCGTTTCGCGAATGGACGCTGCCGGTCAAACTCGTCCCCGGCATCTATGACTTACGGGTTCGCGCCACCAACAATGCCGGCGACACCCAGCCGATGCTGCCATTGTGGAATCCGGCGGGTTATTTGCGCAACGTCGTCGAAACCGTTCGCGTCACCGCGGCGTGAGGAGAATGACGATGATCCGCCGCTGGCCTCTAGCATTGCTCCGCGCAGCCGCCGCCGTCTCGGCGCTGAGTTTCGAACCCGTGACCGCCGCACCGATCTCCTACGATCTGCCGGCTGAAACCGCCGCGTTGAAGCCCGGGCGGAATCTCGAATTGGTCATGAATAATTGCACGGGCTGCCATTCCGTCGACTTCATCGCCACTCAGCCGCGCGGGCAAAAAGACAAGCAGGATTTCTGGCGCGCCGAGGTCAACAAGATGATCAAGGCCTACGGCGCGCCGATCGATGAAGCCGATATCGCCGGGATCGTCGAATATCTCGCGACGATTTATTAGCCGGCGCGCGTTTTTCGAATGGGTGGTATTCGGAAAAAATCACGCCTGACGCTTAACCGCCTTTATTCCGGCAACGCCGGCCGCTCACAGAAGCGTTACGGCTGCGCTCACCTGTAAACCATGTTGGAGCGCTGCCTCCGGTAACGCCCCGTTCACGTAAAGTCTACTGGGAAGTGTGCGTATCCTGCCTATATCAGCAGCGCCTTTCGGCGTCTCCGATTCCGACGATACCAATCAAAACAAAAGCCTCATGGAAACCAAAACAGCTCTCGCGCATAACGCGCGCGATACGCGATTAGATTTGTTTCTTGGAATGGCGAACTGGTTCATCTTTCTGGACCACATTCCAAACAACATGATGAACTGGATTACGCTTAGAAACTACGGTTTCAGCGGCGCCGTCGACGTGTTCATATTCATATCCGGCTACGCCGCGGCGTCGTTCTACGCAAAGATCATGTTGGAACGCGGCACCATCGTCGGCGCGACCAGGGTGCTTCGACGCGCGTGGCAACTTTACGCCGCCTTTATCGTCCTGTTCGCGATTTACCTCGTTTCGATCGGCGACGTGGCCGCGCGCTATGCTGCGCCCGACATCATTTACCAATTCAACGTCGCCGGCCTCATCGAAGAGCCGGTGCGAACCGTTGCTCACGGGCTCTTGCTGCAAACAAGGGCGCTGAACCTGGACGTGCTGGAACTCCTCGTGCTGTTGACGGCCTGTTTCCCCGCGGTGTTGTACATGCTGTTGCGCAAACCGGACCTGACGCTGGCGGGATCGTTTGCGCTCTATCTCGCCGCACGCCATTTCCAGTGGAATCTGGCGTCCTTTCCCGATGGAAGCTGGTACTTCAATCCGCTTTGCTGGCAGTTGCTCTTTGTGCTGGGCGCCTGGTGCGCGCTCGGCGGCGTCGAGCGGCTTCGCTCCCGCTTCAGATCGCCGATATGGATCCACCTCGGATTGGCTTACCTGGTTTTTGCGCTCGTCACGACCATGGCGGGGCGCTTCCCGGCATTCGGGCAGATGTTTCCCACCTGGCTGTACGACGCGTTCATTCCGAACGACAAGACAAATCTCGCGCCGTATCGCCTGTTGCATTTCGTCGTCGTTGGCCTATTCGTGACGCGGTTGGTGTCGAGGGACTGGCCCGGGCTGAACTGGCCGATCTTCAAGCCGGTCATCCTCTGCGGCCGGCAATCGCTCGCCGTATTTTGCGCCGGCGTCTTCCTCTCCTTCGCCGGCCATCTGGTCCTGGTGACGAATTCGGGTTCGCTCGCCGAGCAGGCCTTGGTGAGCCTCGCAGGTCTCGCGACCATGACGCTGGTTGCCGGCTACGTCGCGTGGTCCAAGCGGCAGGATCACCCGCTGCCTCGCCCGGTCGGGCGAGCAGCTTCGCTGAAGGCCGGCTGAGACGATATGGTTGACCGGCCACCCGCCCCAGGCGCCTTTCTTGGAAGCTGGCCGAGCCAAATCATCGAAAAACCCGCCGAAAGTGACAATTGCGCCGCCATAATGATCGTTTTCGGCCAAAATCCCTCCTTCGTTTGAGCTATCAAGCGCCTCCCAGACCGCGTATCTTAGAAAGATCGGACATGCCGGTTTGCGGGGACCGGCGGTCCGCTTTGTTTTTTGATCCCGCGGAGACGACGTGATGGCTAAAGGTACTGTGAAGTGGTTCAACCCGACCAAGGGCTTCGGATTCATCCAGCCCTCGACTGGCGGTAAAGACGTTTTTGTTCATATTTCGGCGGTTGAGAAAGCCGGCCTTTCGACGCTTAACGAAGGACAGACCGTGGAATACGAAGAAGTCGCCAACCGCGGCAAGACTTCCGCCGAGAACCTCAAGGTTTGACGCGAGCGCGCGGTCGATAGCAGCGCACTCCCGAAAAACAATTCGGGAGTGGGGGTGTTAGAGAACCTCCGATTCCTTTGAATGCGGCTTGATTGTATGCTTCGGCGATTCATGCGCCGGGGCATGCGATGACATTTGACGCCGCCTCCGTTCCCCCATTCACGGCACCTTTCGCGCCGGACGATGGCCCTATTGCCGCCCGGCTGCTTGAGACGGCTCGCTTGAGCAAGGCACTGGATGCGCGGATCGACCGCACCGCCAGGCGCCTGATCGATGCCATCCGCTCAAACGACGACCCGCTCGGCGGCGTCGAGGACATGTTGCGCGAATTCGCGCTGTCCACCAAGGAAGGTCTCGCGCTGATGGTGCTTGCCGAAGCGCTGCTCCGCGTGCCCGATTCCCGCACAGCCGACCGCTTCATCGAGGACAAACTCGGCGAGGGCGACTTCATCCATCACGAGACCAAGTCGAGCGCCTTCCTGGTCAACGCGTCGGCATGGGCGCTCGGCATGTCGGCGCGCGTGATCCAGCCCGGCGAGACCCCGGAAGGCACCATCGGGCGGCTGGCAAAACGCCTGGGCGCACCGGCGGTCCGCGCCGCCACGAGGCAGGCGATGCGGCTGATGGGCAGCCATTTTGTGCTCGGCGAGACCATCGAGGCCGCATTGGCGCGGGCCCATGCCGACGCCGGGCCGCGCTATTCCTTCGACATGCTGGGCGAAGGCGCGCGCACGGCCGCGGACGCGGATCGTTATTTCAAGGCTTACGCGAGCGCGATTATGGCCATCGGCAGCTCCACCGACGGCCGGCCCCTGCCCGACCGTCCGGGTATCTCGGTCAAACTATCGGCGCTGCATCCGCGCTTCGATGCCTTGAGCCGGCCGCGGGTGATCGCGGAACTGGTGCCGCGGCTGATCGAACTGGCGCGCCAAGCCAAGGCGTACGATCTGAATTTCACCGTCGATGCCGAAGAAGCGGACCGGCTGGAACTGTCGCTTGAAGCAATCGCCACCGCGTTCGCTGACGCCTCGCTCGTCGGCTGGAACGGCTTCGGTCTTGCCATTCAAGCCTATCAGAAGCGCGCCGACGCCGTGATCGACTATGCGTACGCACTTGCAACCGCGCTGAACCGCCACATGATGGTGCGCCTCGTCAAGGGCGCCTATTGGGACTCTGAGATCAAGCGCGCGCAGGAACGCGGCCTTGCCGACTATCCGGTGTTCACGCGCAAGGCGATGACCGACCTCAATTACATCGCCTGCGCACGCAAGCTAATTGGCTTGCGGCCCCGCCTGTTTCCGCAATTCGCCACCCACAATGCCCTCACTGTCGCGACCATTCTCGAACTGGCGAAAGGCGAAAGCGGTTTTGAGTTCCAGCGCCTGCACGGCATGGGCGAAGCGCTCTACGCCCAATTGAGCGAGGATCATCCGGATCTGGCCTACCGGACCTATGCGCCGGTCGGCAGCCACCGCGATTTGCTGGCCTATCTGGTGCGGCGCCTTCTGGAGAACGGCGCCAATTCATCCTTCGTGGCGCTCGCCGCCGACGATGCCGTGCCGGCTGCAACGCTGTTGCGGCGCCCGGCCGATATTATCGGCTCTGCCGCCAATGCACGGCATCCGAATATCCCCGTCCCTGCCAATCTCTATCAACCGAAGCGCCGCAATTCGCGCGGCATCGAATTCGGCGACCGCGCGGCGCTCGAACAACTGCTTTCCGCCGTTAGCGCGGAGACCGCTCCGGTAGCCGCAACGTCCGTCATCGACGGCCTGCCCGGCAAAGGCCAATCCCGACAACTCGTCAGCCCGATCGATGCGACAACGATCATCGGCAGCGTGATTGATCCAGCGCCGGAGGATGTGAACGCGGCGATGGCCGCCGCGCGCGAAGGTTTTTCCCGTTGGAGCCGAACGCCGGCCGAAACGCGCGCCGGGATTCTGGAAAAGGCCGCCGACCTCCTGGAAAGTCGTGCGTCACACTTCATCGCGCTGTTGCAGCGCGAGGGCGGCAAGACGCTCGACGACGCGCTCTCGGAAGTCCGCGAGGCCAGCGATTTCTGCCGTTACTATGCCGCAGAGGGACGCGAGCTGTTCGGCGCGGGCGAAACCATGCCAGGCCCGACCGGCGAGAGCAATGTGCTCGGCTTGCGCGGCCGCGGCGTTTTCGTCGCGATATCGCCGTGGAATTTTCCGCTTGCGATTTTCGCAGGCCAAGTGACGGCGGCCTTGATGGCCGGCAACGCCGTGGTGGCAAAGCCCGCCGAGCAGACGCCCTTGATCGCGCATGACGCCGTTCGCCTGCTGCATGAAGCGGGCGTGCCGCCTTCCGCGCTGCATCTGTTGCCCGGCGACGGCGGGATCGGCGCCGCACTGACCGCCCATCCCGATGTGGCCGGCGTCGTCTTCACCGGCTCGACCGAAATCGCGCGCGCCATCAACCGCAGCCTCGCCGCCAAGGATGGCGGAATCGTGCCGCTGATCGCCGAGACCGGCGGCATCAATGCAATGATCGTGGACGCCACCGCCTTGCCCGAACAGGTCGCCGACGATGTCGTGACTTCGGCGTTCCGCTCCGCCGGCCAGCGCTGCTCGGCGCTGCGGCTTCTGTTCGTGCAGGACGACGTTGCGGAGCGCACGATCGAAATGATCGCAGGCGCCGCGCGCGAGCTGAAAATCGGCGATCCCCGCGACGCTTCGGTGCATATCGGCCCGGTCATCGACGCCGACGCCAAGCGGCGGTTAGAGGCGCATGTTACGCGAATGAAGCGCGAAGCCCGGACTCATTTTGAGGGGCACGCGCCCGCAGGCCAATATATCGCGCCGCATATTTTCGAACTGGCGAGCGCCGATGAGCTGACCGAGGAAGTATTCGGGCCCATCCTGCATGTCGTGCGTTTCGGCGCCGGCCGGCTCGACGAGGTGGTGCGTTCGATCGAACGCTCGGGCTATGGGTTGACGCTCGGCATCCATTCGCGGATCGACGATTTGATCGAGGCGGTCGCCGACCGGTTGTCGGTCGGCAACATCTATGTCAACCGCAACATGATTGGTGCGGTGGTCGGCGTCCAGCCGTTCGGCGGAGCGGGATTGTCGGGCACCGGCCCCAAGGCCGGCGGCCCGCATTATTTGCCGCGCTTTGCGACCGAGCAGACCGTGACCATCAATACGGCCGCCGCCGGCGGCAACGCGGCGCTGATGTCGGGCGAGGATTAAAGGCGTCATCCCTGCGCAACGGCTTCGCCGTTGTCGCTGGAGGCGCGAGCGCTTGCGAGCTCGAAGGATGACAGATGGCAACCCGCGGCCCATCCTTCGAAACGCGGCCAAGAGGCCGCTCCTCGGGATGACGACAATCCCTGGAACTCGTGGGACTTGCCCCGTTGCGTCATCCCGCCAATATCGGTCAAATGCGCGGCGATTCCGCCACGCGGAACAACATCAACAACAAGACGGGAGCTAATCCACTATGGAAGACGGCATCTTCGAAGGGCTGAAGGTTCTGGATTGCGCGAGTTTCATCGCAGCGCCCGCGGCCGCGACCGTGCTGTCGGATTTCGGCGCGCAGGTGATCAAGATCGAGCCGCCCGGATCGGGCGACCCCTATCGCAATCTGCCGAATTTGCCGGGATATCCGATCAGCCCGCATAATTTCGCCTGGCTCCTGTCATCGCGCAACAAGCGCAGCCTGGCGCTCGATCTCGCCAGACCACAGGGAAGGGAAGTGCTTTACCGGCTCGTCACTGAAACCGACGTCTTCATCACCAATTTTCCGCCCGGCGTGCGCCGGCGGCTCGGCATCACCTACGAAGAACTTAAACCCCTCAACGCGCGCCTCGTCTACGCCTCGTTCACCGGCTACGGCGAGAAGGGCAGCGAAGCCGACAAGCCCGGCTTCGACAGCAACGCCTATTGGGCGCGCTCGGGCCTGATGGATTTGGTGCGCGCGGACGAGAACACCACGCCGGCGCGTTCGGTGGCGGGCATGGGCGACCACCCCTGCGCGATGGCATTCTACGGCGCGATCGTCACCGCGCTCTACAAGCGCGAGCGAACGGGTGAAGGTTCGCATGTCAGCTCGAACCTGATGGCGAACGGCGTCTGGGCGGCGGGCGTGCTGGCGCAGGCCAAATTATGCGGCGCGAGATTCCAGGAGCGGCGCCCGCGCGAGCGCGCGCTGAACGCCGTCACCAATCACTACCGATGCAAGGACGGGCGCTGGCTGATCCTGTCGCTGCTCAACGAGGACCGGCAATGGCCGACGCTGGCGCGCTGCTTGGGGCGCGAAGACCTGATCGCCGACGCAAGATTCGCCACCAAGCCCGACCGCCACGCCCGTTCGCTGGAGCTGATCGGGATTTTCGACGAAATCTTCGTAACCCGAACGCTCGCCGAATGGCGCGCCATCCTCGACGGCAACGGCCTGGTATTCGGCGTGGTCGGCATTCTCGACGACATTCCGAGCGACCGGCAGATGATCGAGAACGAAGTGCTGGTGCCGTTTGCGAACGACACGATGCTCACGATCAGTAGCCCGATCTGGGTCGACGGCAGCGAGAAGGTCAAACCGCGCCGCCCGCCCGGCATCGGCGAACACAGCGATGAAATCCTGCGCGAAGCCGGTTACGACGAGACCGCGATCCGGAATTTGCGCACCTCAGGCGCGGTGGCGTGAGGAAACAACGCACAGGAGACCCCGTGATGCCAACCTACCGGTTACACTACTTCCCGGAGTCGGGAAGCAGCTACAAGCTGGCCTTGATGCTGACCCTCTGCGGTCAAACCTTTGAGCCGGTCTGGACCGATTTCGGCGGCGGCGTCACGCGGACGGAGGAATGGCGGAGAACCGTCAACGAGATGGGCGAAATTCCGGTGCTGGAGGAGGACGGAGTTCGTCTCACGCAGACCGCGCCGATCCTGCTCAAGCTCGCCGACCAGTATGGTCGGTTCGGCGGCGAGACGGCTACAGAAAAATTCGAGGTGCTGCGCTGGCTGTTCTGGGACAATCACAAGCTGACCAGCTACATGGCGACCTATCGGTATCAGCGGACATTCACGCCTTCTCCCGACCCGCACGTGCTGACTTTTTTTCGCAAACGCCTCGACGACTTCCTTGGGATTTTGGAGCAACACCTCGAGCGATCCGCCTTCGCTGTCGGCGACCGGCCGACCGTGGCCGATCTTTCGATGATCGCCTATCTCTCCTATCCGAGCGAGGAGACCGGATATGATTTTGTGGTGAGCCATCCGGCCGTCAACGCCTGGCTCCGCCGCGTCGCCGCCCTGCCCGGCTTTCGGTCGGCCTATGATCTCCTGCCCGGCAAGCGTCTTGCGCAATACGCGCAAGAACCGTCTCGCTGATGATTCTTGCCGCGACGGATAGTCATCAAAACCAGCTTCCCGCTCTGTAAACTCCATAGCGGCCACTTGACGGCGGGCTCGGGCTGCGAAATGGTAACGTCAGGATGAACCAAAGACGCTATGCAACCAAAGCTATTGATGTGACCTTAATTATTTGACACCGGCACGGCCAGCATCACCCGTTCGACGACGTGGGGAGCTAACATATGGGCGAGCAAAAGCAAGACATCCCCATCGGTGCAAAGGTGCCAGCACGGGCGCGCTTCGCGATCAACGGCCAGCTTCTCACGCGGTTCTGCAAGTATCTCGTTCTGCTAATCGGCGTTCTTTCGACGCTCACAGTGGTATTCGACGCCTATTCCTTTTACGTCGCGCGGCGAGACATCGATGCAGAACTGCGATCGAAGAAGGTTTCCAGTATCGAATACCTTAATCTGCTGTTGCAGAGGGAACGTGCCCTTACGGTGACCACCCTGGAGGGAAGATGTGTAGAGCGCCTCCAACTGACCATGTTCAGGATATTCAACGCCGAGCACGATGCAATCTACAAGGTTTATCGCGAGCTGATAGAGAAGAAGAACGGCCTTATCGAGATCGTTCAGAGACTTGGCCCAGGGCTTGTAAACGTTGAGAAGGCCGCCAATTTCCTGGATGGCATTCACTTCGACCTATCAAAGCTGGACGAGCAACTTGAACCGCTGAGCGAAACTCTCAGGGGCGATCCCAAATACCGACAGCTGAAGGAAGAAATTTCCAGCCAACGGGAGAAGTATGCTGCCGTGGCCCTTGCGAACATCTCGCTTCGCGAGAGAGCCGAGCAGATTATACGCGGAGCCAATCTAGATGACTCCAAATACTGGAATATGGATGCGATAAGAGCTCTGGCGGGACGCATCGACCAACTCAGGGAAGAGCGCAAGCAGAATAGCATAAAGTTCAGCGAGGTAGAGGATATTGTCGCGCGTTACAACATCTGGATTGGCGCCCTCACCGGAGGAGTTGCTGACAGTGCGTTGGCCGACGATGTCGCATACAGGATGGGCAAGGCTGACGCCGTGCCTCTGAAGGACCAGGATTGCAAAGGCTTTGATTCTTACTATGGATTGGTCACCGAACGGATCCGGTCGGCACAACCTCTGCTGGGAAAAAATCTGGACGAACTGAGTTGGGGCGAAATGCTTGGAATTCCCAAACGCGCCTATCGCCAATATCTCCTGACGTATTTCCAGCAGCCTCCTGCGGCGCAAACGTTATTTGTTACGCTGTTCTTGGGCGCGCTCGGCGCGCTGGCGCTAAACATGCTTCGCATGTCGAGCGTGGGATGGTGGGCCAATCTAAGCGACCCACGATGGGGCGAAATCGTCGTTGGTCCAGTGCTGGGGGCACTTTCAGCCTTCGGGATATTTCTGATCGGAAGTGCGGGGCTGCTGCTGACCTCTGACACCAACGGAGCGCAACCGTTGTCGACCTATTTTATTGGCCTGTTGGGATTTCTCTCGGGTCTTATGTACGATGAGGCATTCGCGCGAGTGCGCCGAATCGGAACCGAAATGTTTGCCGCCAAGCCAAGCGGAGAAGCCGTCAACGCCCGGCCCGAGGACCGCTCGCTCGCCGAAGTCCTGAGTGGCAAGGGTGCATCGTTGGCGGCAGGTCTCATTCTGAAGTACGGGATCGGGACTCAGGTCAGTCTCGAGAGCGAGTTTACTCTGCTGATCCCGTCGGACGAGGCGGTCGGGGGGCTTACCTTTACGACCTGGACCAAGTTGAACGACCCGCAGGCTGACCTCTTTGGAAAGTGGTACCACAAACACCATTGCGCCAAGCGCATCGCGCAACGGGACGCCGTCGGCGACACCGCGGCCGCCCCCATCAAGGAATTGGTCGTCGACGATGGCACGTCCTATTCGCTGTTGGTCAACGACAGCGGATTCCAGATCAATAACGTTCGGGTGCTGATCGCAGACGTTATCTGGAAGAAGGGTATCATTCACATACTTGCCGCGGATTTTCGGTAGCCGATCGTGTTCCAATGGTCGGCCTGGGTCTTCCCAATATCTATCTGTTGTGGATCAGCACCCAGCCGACGGCGGCTAGCCCAAGGACGATGGCAACCGCGACCGCCCAGGAGCTGACGCGGATGGCGCTGACGGTTTGCCGCGCGCTTTCGTTCCGGGCAATCTCACGATTGCGTTCGTTGGTTTTCGGGTCGCTCACGGCCTGCCCTCCGCCCCCACAACGCTGGCTCCGTTGCGTAACTTTAGCTTAGGCGCGGACCGTCGTCGATGGACGCAATTCCGCTTCAAGCGAACCGGTTCGATCCGGCGCGACCTTGCCGCTTCCGCCCAACCCCGCCAGCCTGCTCAGCGAAAACGCCGCCAGTGCCGCACAGAGCGCAGCGGCTGCCGCAGTCACGAACACTTCGCCCGCACTCCATTTCATGGCGAGCAGGACGCCACCGACCAGCGGCCCGACGATCGAGCCGACCCGGCCGATCCCGAGCGCCCAGCCGACGCCGGTGGCCCTGACGGAGGTCGGATAAAATCCGGCGGCGAGCGCGTTGGAAGCGATCTGGCCGCCGGCGATGCAAAAACCCGCCACGAAGATCGCGCCGCCGATGAGGACAATCGAATATCCGAGCTGGCCGATCGCAGCGATGGCGAAGACCGCCATGAAATAGACCAGCGCGACCGCGCGGAACGAGAAGCGGTCGATGATACTGCCAAGCACGAGAGTTCCGACGACGCCGCCGATTTGCAGCAATGCGCCGACTTCCGCCGCTTTCGATACCGACGCGCCGAAATCGCTGAGCACCGTGGGCAGCCAGGTCGACAGGAAATAGATGTCGAGCAGGCTCATGAAGAACAACACCCACAACAGCAAGGTGACGAGCGTCCTTCCATCCCTAAACAGATGCTTGACCGGAATCCCCTTCAATTCCGGCTCGTGCACTACGAAGCGCGTTGCCGCTGCGAACACGGCCTTCGGGTTGATCAGCCCGAGCAATTGCCCGACCCGCGCATCGGCGTGACCGGCGAGCGCGAGAAACCTCACCGACTCAGGCAATTTCAGCGCCAGGATCGGCGCCATCAACAGCGGCGCGGCGCCGCCGACGACAAAGACGGCCCGCCAGCCGAAATGTGGGATCAATGCCGCCGCGACCAGACCGCCGAGCGCTCCGCCGATCGAAAAGCCGCAGAACATCAGCATCACCATGGTGGCGCGGCGGCGGCGCGGGCTGAACTCGGACATCATGGCGATGGCATTGGGCATCGCGCCGCCTAGTCCCAGGCCGGTCAGAAAACGGACCAGGATCAGCGCGCTGATGCCCTCGACGAAAGCGGTGGCGAGCGCGCCGATCCCGAATGCGACCGTGGACAGGATGATGATCTTCTTGCGCCCGACGCGGTCCGCAGCCGGGCTCAACAACAGCGCGCCGATCATCAGTCCGAACAACGCCGCACTGAGCACCGGGCCAAGCGCGCCCTTGGAAATGCCCCATTCCCTGGCAAGCGCCGGCGCGACGAAGCCGATCGCCTGGGTATCGAAGCCGTCGAGAAACAGCACCGCGGCACAGGTCAGAAGCAGCCTGACCTGGAATCCGCCGACCGGCTGCGCATCGATGTACTCGGCGACATCGATCGTGGGAGCGTTGCTTGCCTGGGTTGTTGTCATTCGCTTCTCCTCCGTCATTGCGAGCCACCGGGTCGGCGCAAAGCGCCGCCCGATGACAGGCTGCGCGAAGCAATCCATGTCTCGGTTAGAATGGATTGCTTCGTCGCTACGCTCCTCGCAATGACGACTTTGACAACGCGTAGGTTACTCACGCGCGCAAAGCCTCTTTCGAATAGCCGGCGATTTTCTTGTAGCCGTCGGACAGCGCGACCAGTTCGTCGCGGCTGATGACGTCGTCGATCGAAGCGAAAGGCCGGTCGTGTGTGCGCTCGTACACCTCGCGCAGGATCGCGTCGGGCGGATTGGTGCGGTTGGTCAGAACAATGCGGGCAGTCGCCTCGAGGCGCTGCTTCTCATAGGCGGCAAAGGCCGAGACCGGATCGCCATTTTCGATTAGCGCGGTCGTCACCGCGCGCGTATCCAGGATCGCCTGCCCGGCGCCGTTGGAACCGCGCGGCACCATCGGGTGGGCGGCATCGCCGAGCAACGTCACGCGGCCGAAACTCCAGCGCGGCAGCGGGTCTTGGTCGACCATCGGAAATTCCATGACGGTGTCGGCGGCGCGAATGAAGGCGGGCACATCGAGCCAGTCGAAATGCCAGTCGGCGAATGCGCCGATGAAATCATCGATCGCGCCGAGGCGATTCCAGTCGCGCCTGCGGTAGATCGGCGTTTCGATTTCGGCAACCCAGTTGATGAGCTGCAATCCGTCGGCGCCCGCGGCACGGATCGGATAGATCACCATCTTGCCATGCGACAACCATCCCGCCCGTGTGAGGCTCGCGCCCGACAAAATCGGCTTCCACCGCGTGACGCCGCGCCACATGTTGACGCCGGAGTAGCGCGGCTCGCCCTCGTCCGGGAAGAACTGCTTGCGAACGGCCGAATTGATGCCGTCGCAGGCAATCGCCGCGCGGCCGCGGACGGTGGTGCGGTCGGCGCTGCCGGGACCTGCCGCGAAATGCACGCTGACGCCCGCATCGTCCTGTTCGATGCCGATGCAGTGATGATTGGTGAGGACCCGACCCGCGCCGGCGCGGGCGCGGAACGCTTCCAGCAATGCCATCTGCAGGTCGGCGCGATGGATCGAGAGCTGCGGATGGTCGTAGCCGGCGGCGCGGCCGAGCGGCTCCTGATAGATCAACTGGCCGAAGCGGTTGAAGAAGGTTGCATCGCTGGTCGCAATCGCAAGGCGCGCCAGATCGGCCTCCAGGCCGAGGCTTGCGAACTCCTTGGTTGCATGGGGCAGGAGGTTGATGCCGACACCGACCGCGCGGAATTCCGGCGCGGATTCGAATATTCGGCAGGGGATGCCGGCCGCGTGCAGCGCGAGCCCGAGCGTCAATCCGCCAATCCCGCCGCCGACAATGATGATTTCGTCCATGTCCCTCCCCGCATTTATTTTAACGCGGTTGGCGGCGATGAAACACGAATAGTGAGCCCACTGTCAATCTAGGGTCGAACGTGCCGATTTGCCCGCAAAACCGTCTCGCCGGCGACGGCGCGCTGCATCAGCCCAGCTTATACTTTCGCAGGGCACGTCGCGAGCAAAACGAGGGACGCGGCGGATTGCCGGGACGCGCTCAACTGGCCTATACTTTCGGCCATCAAAAACAGCCATTTGTCGCCGATCAGGGGAAAACCATGCCGTCGTCCACGCTGCCGTCCCGCAACGCCTTTGGCGCCTGCGGAGCTCTCGTTCTTGGCTCAACGATTTTCGCCACCGCGGCGTTCGCGCAGACATCTCCACCCTCCGCCGCAGCTTCGCCGTTCCCGCTGACCGCGACCATCACCACGCCCGGCTATCCAGGGGTGGGGCTGGCCGATCCCAAGCTTCGCGTCACGACTTCGCCCAACGGCAAGAAGCTGTATCTGCTGCCGGCAACGCTCGACACCACGCAGTGGGGCTGGTTCGACAATGCGCAGCCACCAGTGGCGCGGGTGCATTCCGGCGATGTTGTCGTACTTGAAACCATGATGCACAGCCACAATCAGGTGGTGCCGGGCACGACGATCGAGCAGATCAAGAAGACGCGCACGGATTTTCCCGGCCGCGGACCGCACACGCTCACCGGGCCGATCTATATTGAGGAAGCGCAGCCGGGCGACGTGCTGAAGGTGACGCTCAACAAGATCGTGCCGCGCGCCTATGCCACGAACTTCAACGTGCCCGGCATGTTCGGTGAATTTCCGAAGGTCTACTCGGATGGCCAGGTAAAGTATCTCTATCTCGACCTCGACAAGATGACGACGGAGTTCCTTCCCGGCGTCGTCATTCCGCTCAAGCCGTTCCCCGGCACGATCGGGGTGGCGCGTAAGGAGCCTGGACGCTACAGCAGCGTGCCGCCGGGTGAATACGCCGGCAACATGGACATCCGCGATCTGGTCGCCGGCAGCTCGCTTTATGTACCGGTGTTTGTGCCGGGCGCGCTGTTGTGGACCGGCGATTCCCACGCCGGCCAGGGCAATGGCGAGGTCAACCTCACCGCGCTGGAAACGGCCTACAAGGAGTTCAACATCACGGTGGAAGTCATCAAGGGCAAGCCGCTCGACTTCCCGCGGATCGAAACCAGGAAGTCCTGGATCGCCATGGGATTCGACAAGGATTTGAACAACGCGTGGACGCAGGCGAAGGCGCAAACCGTCAAACTTCTTGCCGAGTTGCGCGGCATTTCCACCGAGCAGGCCGAGAAGCTGATGCCGACGGTCTCCGATTGCCGGGTCTCGCAAGTGGTCAACATCAAGAACGGCATCCACTGCCTCAGCCCGAAAAATCCGCGCGAGGCCGAAGACATGGAACGTCCGACCAAGGAGACGTCGAAATATCTGGTGTCCCACGCCAAGGACGCCGACCTGAACAAGGCGATGGACACCGCCTCGATGGGCATGATCAAGCTGCTCGAGACCGACAAGAAGATCGCGCGTCTTGACGCTTATGGGCTTGCCAGCGTCGCGATGGATTGCCGGATCGGCGCCATCTCCGACACCGAGAAGAACGTTCACTGCCTGGTGCCGAAGAGCATCTGGGTCAAGCAGTAGATTGAACGGGATAGCCGCTACTGGAGCGGCCGTCATTGCCTGCGACAAACGCGAAGCGTTTGCGCAAGGGAGCGCAAGCGACGACCCCGCTCCGCTTGCTGCGCAAGCTTCGCAGGGTAGGAGTCCGCCGAAGCGCACGCGTGCGTAGGCGGAAGCAATCCATGTTTCCTCTTGACCGGTCCTGGATTGTTTGGCTGGCGCTCGCAATGACGGTTGCGCTTTGCTCGGCGAGCGGCTTGCTCGTTGAGCAAACGACGCTAGCACAGGCAGAAGAGCGTATTCGCATCGTCACGACGACGACCGATCTGCGCAGCCTGGCCGAGGCGGTGGGCGGCGACCTGGTCGACGCGGTGAGCCTGGTGCCGGCCAATTTCGACGCCGAAGAATATCAACCGAAGCCGCAGGACGGACTTCGGCTGAAGGAGGCCCGGCTCGTGGTGCGGGTCGGGCTTGATTACGACCTCTGGTTCGATCGTTTGCTCGAGGCCTCCGCCATGCGCGAGCTCAGGCGCGGCGGCGCCGGTTATGTCGATGCTTCCTTCGGCATCGCGCCGCTGGAGGTGCGCGGCGTCTCGATCGGCCCCGGCGACGGTCACGCCCATGGCAGCGGCAATCCGCATTATTGGCTCGACCCCAAAAACGCCGAGTTCATCACCGCCAGCATCATGGAAGGGTTGGCGCGCGTCGACCCCGCGCACACCAAGATCTACGAGAGCAACCGGCAGGCCTTTCTTGCGCGCCTCTCCGCGAAGCTCGACGAATGGGAAGAAAGGCTCGCGCCCTTGAGGCAGACGCCGATCATCGCCTATCACAATAGCTGGCCTTATTTTGCCCGCCGCTTCCGGCTCGATTTTGCCGACTTCCTCGAAATCAAGCCGGGCGTCCCGTCGACGCCCTCGCACCTCGCCGCCATCATCGACACCATGCACGCCCGCGGCGTGCGCCTCGTCGTGCGTGAGCCGCAAGAGCCGGAACGGGACGTTGCCTTTGTGGCCGCGAAGACTGGCGCTTCGGTGGTGGTGCTCGCGGCTTCCGTCGGCGCGCTGCCGGGCACGGACGATTATCTCGCGCTGTTCGACACCGACGTCGAGGCGCTCGTCAAAGCGGCAGCCGTTAGATGACCGAGGCGATCGGATTTCTCTGGCCTTCGTTCCTGGTGGCGGTGTGTCTGGTCGGCATCCACGCCTATTTCGGCATTCAGGTGCTGGCGCGTAATGTGATCTTCGTCGATCTCGCGCTGGCCCAGATCGCAGCCCTTGGCGCCACGGTCGCCTTCATGCTCGGCCATCCCGCGCAGAGTCTGGCGACTTACGGCTACTCGCTCGCTTTCACTATGCTCGCCGCCGTGTTGCTCGCGTTCACGCGCGCCTGGGCCAGGCGCGTGCCGCAGGAAGCGCTGATCGGCGTCATCTATGTGGTTGCAGCCGCAGCTTCGATCCTTCTGATCGACCGCGCCCCACAGGGCGCCGAGCATCTCAAGCAGATCCTGACCGGCAACATCCTGACCAGCGGACTTGGCGAAATCGCCGTGATCGTGCCGCTCTATCTCGTGGTGGCGCTGGTGCATTTTCTGTTGCGCGGCAGGCTCGCCAAGTCCTCCTCGCTGTTCTGGGAATTCGTGTTCTACGCCACCTTCGGCATGGTCGTGACCAGTTCGGTCGCGCTCGCCGGCGTGCTCCTGGTATTTTCGTTCCTGATCATCCCTGCCGCGATCGGCGTGATGTATGCGTCCACGCTGCCCCGGCAATTGGCGATCGGCTGGGTCGCGGGCATCCTGACCAGCGCCGCCGGATTTGCCGCCTCGTTCGCCTTCGACCTGCCCACTGGAGCTGCCATCGTCTGCGCCTTCGGCGCGGCGCTGGCGCTGGCGGGACTGGTCTATCCCTTCGTCCGCGGCGATCGCCTCGCAGCAACAGGGATCGCGATCCGGACCGTTCGCTGGCTGGGAGCCGCCGTCATCGCCGGCTCCGCCGTCCAATTGGCGGTCGCGCCGCGCGCCGATCAACCGCCTCTCGACATGCTCGAACAAATCTCCCCTTCACTGCGAAAGCTCTATTTCACGAACGCCGAGGCCGCCGCCTATCAAGACGCCAGTGAGACCGCCGAACGACATCGTTTGGCGGCGGAGCAATTGATCGCGCAAGAGAAACGCAGCCGCACACAAGGCGAGGCGCTCGATGAAACGACGGTGCAGCGGATTTCCTCATTCCTGAAATCCTACGCCGAAATGCGCCGAGGCGAGCAATTCGTGATGGGCGAAATCCGCGCGCGGGCGCGGGAACGCATCAGATGGGGCGCGAGCCTGGCGCTCCTCGTCATCGCGCTGCTGCTTGCGCCGCTGCCCTGGCATCGCCTGCGGGTGCGATGGTCGCGCTAAAGCGCTGCTAAAGCTTGATGAGTTTGGATCGAGTTGAAGCAACGACGGAAGTGCGCTCCCCTACCGACCGCCGACAAAGCACATGCCCATGCGCGTGGCCTCGCTCATGACCTGACAGGCGAGGCCCTTGGCGCAGGTCCATGATGTGAAACTGCGGTCATTTTCCGCAGGCTTGGCGCTTTGGCTATAGCAATGCGCGCCCCAGCCGTCGTCATATTCGCTTCCGGCGAGTTCATGGCTGCCGCGCAATTGCGGCCGGCTGGAAAATCCGCGCGAGTAGTCGGGCGCCTTGCCGTCGCGGATCGACGCCAAAATATCGCGGCGGCGGACCTGGTCGCCGAAGAAATGCGGCGAGCCCGGCACGACCGTCGAGTTCGAAGGATAGGCCGCCATCCAGTCGACACCGGGGAAATGAAAGCCGCCGATGCCGCGGGTTTGGTGGCATCCGGCACAGGTGACGTCGTTGAGACGGCGCTCGAAGCCCGCGACCGAGCGAATATTCTGGATGGTGATGCCGCGCGATGCGGCTTTTTCCAGCGCCGCGACGATGTCGCCCTTGGTGAATACGGGGTCGCCACCCTCCCCTTCCACCAGGCCGAAAGCCGGCTGCAGCTCGGAGGGCGAAAATCCGGCCGGCGTCGGCGCGATCGCGCGCTTGGCGAGGTACTCTTTCGGGATCAGGATCGTGCCGCGATCGAGCTCGGCAAGATGCGTTGGCTCCAGCAGCCAGCTCTTGAAGTCGCGCTTGAGCTTTTCATCCGCCAGAATCCGTCCGCGATCGAATTGATTTTCAAGTGTCGCCTCCTCAAAGGCGTGGCTCTCGGCGTTGTAGTCGAACACTTTCAGAAGATAATCGGTACGGAAATCATGGGTCGGCGATTGCGAGACGTGCGCGATCTGAAGATTGGTTTCGATGCGATCGATATTTTCAGACACAATCGATGCCAGCGGACCGCCATCGGCAGTCAGTTTTTCCGCAAGCGCTGCCCCACTCAGCGGCCAGTCGGCTGATGCCAGCCATCGCCGCGCGATTTCGGCGCAGGTGAGCGCCGCGCGCTTGTCGTCCGCCGCCGCATGACCGCCTCTCGCCTTCAGGACGAGGTTGAGCGTCATCGGCAGCCGCGGCGAGACGGCGTGTTCGCCCACGGCCGGCGCGTTCGTCTCGGTGAGGCGATAGACCAGCCGCACTTCGCCGCAATTTTCCCTTGCCACATAGGCGCGGTCCATCCGGTTGACGATGCCTGCGAGCACGAAGCGCGTCGTCGGCGAATAAAGCAGCGCGCGGTCGAACAATTGATAGTCGAAGGAGGTTCCGACCCCGATGGTCTCGTTCGGAAGCTCGGCCTTGTGTTGCCGAATGAATCGCTCGAACTCCTCGTCGAATGCCTTGCGGACGGGCGCCATTGCGGGCAAGGCAAACAACTCGCTGCCGGCGAGCGGCGCGCCTTCCGGCCGCGACGGGATCAGCATTCGCGCGAGGCCAAATCGTCCGGCATCGAGTTCTGGCAGCGCGAGGGGATCGGCGATCGCGGCGCCACGTTCCAGCGCCGGCGCGCTCTGCGCCATGCACGGCGGAGCGATGCCACAGAGGAGAGCGAGAAGAGTGAGGTACAAACGCAACGGGCGGCCCATATCCTGACAAACACCGCCTCAGGCGCCCGCATTCCGGAGCCGCGCTGGCAGCGCTATTGGCTTTCAGGAAATAGCCGAAAACTGGGCCGACTGTCTCGCTGGATCGTTGCGGGAACTACGCTTCACGTCGCGGTGAAGTGGGAATATCAGCGCGCGACGATGAGGCCCTTGCTGGTCACGACCACCCAGCGGCCGTCCTGGCGGCGGATGGCATCGACGCGGCCGAGGCCCGGCACGATGTCGCCGGCATACACCTCGTAAATGCGGCGCCGGCCGTCGATCAGCGCGCCGCCATTGGCGATCTCGCGCAAGAACCAGCCTTCAACCGTCGGCAATCGGCCAACTTCGGTTTTGGGCGGAGCCGCGGGCGCAGGCGGCGAAACCGAGCCGGTGACTTCCTTTGCGGGCGTTGGTGCTGCGGCAACGGTTGCCGGAGGCGGCACGGGCGCGGTGCGGAACTTGTCCACGGCGTCGCTGATCTTGGCGAGTTTGGCGTTGTTCTCAAGGCCCGCCTTCAGCGCCAGGATGTCGGCATCGATCCGGGCTATCGAAGTTTCGAACGTGTGATTGCCGCCCGCGACTTCGGCACCACGAATGAACGCCGAGGTCGCCAGTGCCCCGCCAAGCGCGCCGGCTACCGTCGCTAGCGCAACCACGGCCGCAACGGCAGCGAACCGGCGCTTGCCGAACATGCCCTGGGACGCATCGCCTTGCGGTTGCGAATCCGAAGCTTGATCCGACGAGGCGCGGTTGGCGTGCGACATGACGATCACTTGGCCGGGGATTTGCGATGCATCGGCCTCGGCGGAGCCGATCTCGGGTTCGTGGACGCTTGCTTCAGGCTTCGAGGCGGCGGCATCCGACATTTCGGCGGTTGCGCCCTCGCGCGCCGGAGCGGGAGGCTCGACATGGGCCGAGGCTTGCACCGCTTCCTGGGCGGAAGCAGTCACCGACTCGCTTTGAGGCTCCGGCGCATGGGAAACGGCCGGTTCGACTTTGATGGAACCGGATTCACCGCTGGTCTGTTCAGCTTCTTCGGCCATGGTCAGAATCTCCAGAGTTTGATTGACCATTTGGTAACCGAATTTCTTGCCAAAGCGTTACCCGGCCGCCCGCTTAGCGAAAATTTAGGAAGTTATCGGGTCGGCCTCGTTCTACCCGCGTGGCCGGGGTGCCGATTTCCGGCCGAAGAATAAGACCGCTTCAGCTTGCGCAAATCATACGTCCAGCGCGCGAACTCGACGGGCTCGACAACAGTTGGGCCCGTTTGCCGTTTGACAACCGGCCCGCCGGTCTGCTCAAAAAGCGCGGACTGAAATAATGGGGAGAGCGCTATGAAACTCTATGACTCGATCGGGCCGAATCCGCGCATTGTCCGCATGTTCATGGCGGAAAAAGCCATCGAGATGCCCAAACAGACGGTCGATCTGCGCGGCGGCGAAAATCGCCAGGCCGAACATCTCAAGCGCAATCCGCACGGCCAGATGCCCACGCTCGAGCTCGATGATGGCAGCTACCTCTCCGAGATCACCGCGATCTGCGAATATCTCGAGGAGAAAAAGCCGGAGCCGGCGCTGATCGGACACACGGCGGAAGAGCGCGCCGAACGCCGAATGTGGACGCGCCGCGTCGATCTCAACATCTGCGAGCCGCTCGCCAACGGCTATCGCTTCGGCGAAGCGCTGAAGTTTTTCGAAAAGCGGATTCCCGTGGCGCCGGAGGCCTCACCCGGCCTCAAGATGATCGCGGCCAACCGCCTGCAATGGCTCAACGGCCAGATCGCGGGCAAGGAATATCTGTGCGGCAAACGCTTCACGCTGGCCGATATCCTGCTCTATTGCTGGATCGATTTCGGCAATCAGGTCGGCCAGCCGCTCGACCCCGCCAACTCCAATCTCGCCGCCTGGTTCGCGCGTGTCGGCGCAAGGCCGTCGGTGAAGGCGTAATCGTCATTGCGAGGAGCGCAAGCGACGAAGCAGTCCATGCTGCCGCTCCGCTATGGATTGCTTCGCGGAGCCTGTCATCGGGCGCGCATTCGCGCGACCCGTTGGCTCGCAATGACGGTGAGACCTACATCACCACCGGCGCATCGGGCAGTTCGTTCGGGCCGGCCCCGTGCTTTGGAAAATGCGCGGCCAGTTGCTGCGAGACGGCCTGGATTCCCTTGATCACGCCACCTGAGAAATTGCCGGCCTTGAAATCGGTCTCCATCGCCTTGCAGATCTTTTGCCAGCCCTCGCGGCCAACCTTGGCGTCGATGCCGCGATCGGCGACGATCTCGACCTGGCGGTCGGCCAAAAGCAGATAGATCAGCACGCCGTTGTTATGGGCGGTGTCCCATATCCGCAAATGCGAGAACAGGTCGAGCGCGCGATCCCGCGCCGATTGATTCCTGAACAGCGGCCTGCCGTCGAGCGCGCCTTCCACCGCGAAACGGACCTGACCGGAATGCGTGGCCTCGCCAGCCTTGATCGCCTGCTCGATCAGGGCCAGCACTTGCGGCGGAAAAACGCGCTTCGCACGCCAATGATGTTCCAGAAGATGCTTGCCGATGCGCTTGATGCCCATAGCTTACCTTACCAGCTTCCCGATGCGCCGCCGCCGCCGAAACTGCCGCCGCCGCCGGAAAATCCGCCGCCGTCGCCCGAGCTGCTGCTCCCTGAGAACGAGCCACCCCCGCCGGACCAGCCGCTGCGGCCCGATGACCCGATGCCCTCGCCGAGCAGACAGAGGATGAAGGCAATCGCGGCCGCGAGGCATGACAGCGCCAACGATCCCAGAATAAGCCACGCCAGCAACCCGACCACGCCGCCGGCCGCCACCGAGCCAATCAACCTGCCGAGGATCGCCGTCAGGACATGACCGCCAAAAAGCACGGCGAAAAGCAGGAACGGGAACGCGTCTCCGAAATGGTCGGGCAAGCTCCAGCTCTGCTGCGGCTGCAGAGCGGGCAGCGGCTCGCCATTGATCACGGCAATCATCCGATCGACACCCGCCGAAATTCCGCCGGCGAAATCCCCGCTCCTGAATCTGGGCACGATGACCTCGCCGATGATACGGCTTGCGGTCACGTCGGTGAGCGCGCCCTCGAGGCCATATCCAACTTCGATGCGCAGCTTGTGATCGTCCTTGGCGACGACCAGGAGCGCGCCGTCGTCGATCTTCCTGCGCCCGATCTTCCAGGCCTCCGCGACCCGGATCGAATATTGCTCGATCGTCTCGGGCTGAGTGGTCGGCACGATCAGCACCGCGACTTGACTTCCCTTGCGGGTTTCGAGGTCCCTGAGCCTTTGGGTTAGCGCGGAAATGTCGCCGGCGGACAGCGTGGCGGTCTGATCGACCACCCTTCCCGACAGCGTCGGCACCGCGACGTCGGCCAGCGCCACGAACGTCCAGCACACCACAAGCGCAAGAAGGGATGTCCTTGCAGCGATCATCGTGGGCCGGATGATCTGCAAGACTTACTTTGCCGGTGCCGGCGACGGATTGAAATCGACCTTCGGCGCGGTCGAAATTTCTTTTTCATTGTCGACCGTGAAATTGGCCTTCTCTTTGTAGCCGAACATCATCGCCGTCAGATTGTTCGGGAAGGTGCGGATGCCGACATTGTAGTCCTGCACCGCCTTGATGTAGCGATTGCGCGCCACCGTGATCCGGTTCTCGGTGCCCTCGAGCTGCGACATCAGGTCGTGGAACAACGCGTCCGATTTGAGCTGCGGATAATTTTCCGTCACCACCGGAAGCCTCGACAAAGCGCTGATGAGTTCGCCCTGGGCGGCCTGAAATTTCGCGAACGCGCCGGGATCGTTGACGAGTTCCGGC
>DATGGY010000027.1:0-9940 GCA_035308285.1 Bradyrhizobium sp.
TGAGCAACGTCGATTTGCCGCAGCCGGTAGGGCCTACAATGGCGACGAACTCGCCCGGCGCCACGTCGAGATTGGCCTTCTCGACCGCGGTATAGACGCGTCCTTCGGCGAGACGGAAGGCGACGGTGGCGTCCTGGAGCGCGACCGCCGTGGACGTCTTGTTGGTTGATTTTGGCTCTTCCACCCCTGATGTCCTTGATTGGAGCTTTTGGAAAGCCTTAGCGCCTTCGAACGACAAGTTCAACGCGGGGCCGTGACGTGGTAATTGGATGGTGGGAGCTCTGAAGCGGCCGCACCGCGATGCATTCCCACAAACGGAGGTTGCCGCCCTGATCGTCTTCGACCATGTCGGCAAGAGCTTTGATGACGGCCGCGTCAAGGCCGTCGACGACGTCTCACTCGACGTCGGGGCTTGCGAATTCCTCGCCATCGTCGGCAGCTCCGGCTCGGGCAAGACCACGCTGCTGCGGCTTGCCAACCGGCTGATCGAGGCGGACACCGGCCGCATCACGATCGAAGGCGAAGACGTCCGCGCCGCCGATCCGGTCGGCCTGCGCCGTCGCATCGGCACGGTGTTTCAGAGCGGCGGGCTGTTTCCGCATATGAGCGTCGCCGCCAATATCGGAATCACGTCGAAATTGCTGGGCACACCCTCAGCCGAGATCGCCGCGCGGGTCGACGAATTGCTCGATCTGGTGCGGCTCGACCGCGGCGAGTACCGCGACCGCTTTCCGCATGAACTGTCCGGTGGCCAACGCCAGCGCGTCGGCGTCGCCCGCGCGCTCGCGGCGCGGCCCAAGATCGTCTTGATGGACGAGCCGTTCGGCGCGCTCGATCCCCTCACCCGCGACGCGCTCGGCGACGATTATCGCGCCCTGCACGACAAGCTCAAGCTGACCACGGTCATGATCACCCACGACATGACGGAGGCGATCTTGCTCGCCGATCGCATCGCGGTGATGCGCGCCGGAAAACTGCTGGCGCAGGGCACGCCGGCGGAGCTTTCGCAGAGCCGTGACGCCTATGTCGGCGAGTTTCTGAGAACCCCGCGGCGGCAGGCCGAGCGGCTCAAAGTCCTGCTGCCGCGAGGGGGCGCGGCATGAACCTGTTTTCCGACCCGCGCTGGAGCGAGGCGCTGGCGCATTTGCCGGATTATCTCGGCAATCACGTGCGGGTCAGCGTAGCTGCACTCGCGCTCGGCCTCATCGTCAGCCTGCCGCTCGCGGTCGCCGCGCGCAACCGCCCGCTGATGCGCGCGATGCTCTTGGGGCTGGCCAGCATCGTGCAGACGGTGCCCGGCCTGGCCCTGCTCGCGCTGTTCTATCCGCTATTGCTGGCGCTCGCTTCGCTGTCGCTTTCCTGGTTCGGCTTTTCCTTCTCGGCGTTCGGATTTCTGCCGGCGGTGCTTGCGCTCGCGCTATATTCGATGCTGCCGGTGCTGCGCAACACCATCACCGGCCTTAACGGCATCGAGCCTTCGATCCTCGAGGCCGCGCAGGGCGTCGGCATGACGCCGAGGCAATCGTTGATGTCGGTCGAGTTGCCGCTGGCGCTGCCGGTGATGATGGCGGGCATCCGCACCGCGGCGGTCTGGGTGATCGGCACCGCGACGCTATCGACGCCGATCGGCCAGACCAGCCTCGGCAATTACATCTTCGCTGGCCTGCAAACCCAGAACTGGGTGTTCGTGCTGTTCGGCTGCGCCGCCGCCGCGCTGCTGGCGCTGGCGGTCGACCAGTTGCTGGCCGCAATCGAAGCGGGCATCGCGGCGCGCAGCCGCGTACGCGCGATTTTGGGCGGCGCCGGCATCGCGGCGCTGGTGGCGGCGACGCTGGTGGCTTCACTGGCGCGCGCGCCCACGACTTACATTGTCGGCGCGAAAACCTTTGCCGAACAATATGTGCTGTCGACGCTGATCGCGCAGCAGCTGAAGGCGGCGGGCCTTTCGGCCACCACGCGCGAGGGCCTCGGCTCCAACGTAATTTACGAGGCCCTGGTCAACGGCGACATCGATGTCTATGTCGATTATTCCGGCACATTATGGGCCAACCAGTTTCACCACCGCGAAATCAAGCCGCGCCGCGAACTGCTCGCGGAATTGAAGACGATACTGGCGCAGCAAAACGTCACGCTGCTCGGCGAACTCGGATTCGAAAACGCCTATGCGCTGGCGATGCCGAGAAGGCGCGCCGAAGCGCTTCGTATCCGCACCATCGGCGACCTCGCCTCGCATGCGCCGACCATGTCGATCGCCGCCGATTATGAATTCTTCTCGCGGCCGGAATGGGCGGGCCTGCGCGAGGCCTACGGGCTGAAATTCCGCGCCCAACGCCAGATGCAGCCCGACTTCATGTATGCCGCGGTCGCTTCCGGCGAGGTCGACGTGATCGCGGGCTATACCAGCGACGGCCTGATCGCGAAATACGACCTCGTGGCGCTGCAAGATCCCAGGCAGGCGATCCCGCCTTACGACGCCATCATGCTGATTGCGCCGAAGCACGCCGACGATCAGGCGTTGCAGGGGGCGCTAAGGCCCCTGCTCGGCCGCATCGATGTTGCCGACATGCGAGAGGCGAATCTGCGCGCTGCATCCGGCAACGATGCGTCGTCGCCGGATGCGGTCGCGCGATGGCTCTGGGAGAAGATCGGAACGCGCTAGCGTCCCGATGCCGAAGAAAACGCGTCAAAACAACAATCTAGAGCTTCGGTTCTGATTCAATCAGAACCGCTCTAAGTGCCAAATTCGGACGTCTGGTACGTCAGCCTCACTCCTTCATGGAAACGAATAAGCGGACCCCTGACGGGGGGGCGTTTCCAAATGATATTTCCACACAAGATTCGCTTGCGTGCAGATTGGATCGCCGTCATCTTGGCGTTGTCGGCAAGACTGCCGGCAAGGGGTGACCGGCGGCACAGAAGCTCGCCGGAATAGGCCGGCAATACCGGCCCTTACCAAAAAACGGGAGGAAGTCTATGAGAGAGCAGTTGCGGCATTTCCGGCTTGGCGTCATCGGCGCGATGAGCGTCGCTTGCATCCTGGCTACCGCGTCGGTGTCGAATGCGGCCGGCCTGACGGCCCCTGTCGCCACGACGACCGGCACCTACCAGGGCCTGATGAATTTCCAGGAACTACCGGGAGATCCGGCGAGCGGAGTCAACGTCTTCTTCGGTATCCGCTACGGCCAGGCGCCAGTAGGTACATTGCGCTGGCAGCCACCCCAGGCGCCCAATCCCGGCCAGGGATCGATCGTCGCGGCAACCCCCGGCCACACCTGCATCCAGGGACGGACAACCGATTCCGAGGATTGCTTGTTCCTCAATGTCTATACTCCGTCCACCGCCACCGCGAACTCGAAGCTGCCGGTTTTCATATGGATTCACGGCGGCGCGCTCGTCAACGGCGCCGGGTCCGACTACGACCCGTCGGTGATGGTGGCCGACAACGACATCATCGTCGTCACGATCAACTACCGCCTCGGGAGCCTCGGCTTCCTCGCAGCCAGCGTGCTGGCGGCGACCGCGCCCAATGACTTTCAGAACGTCGGCGACGCCGGTAACTACGGTTTCATGGATCAACAATTCGCGATGGCCTGGGTCCAAAATAACATTGCGGCTTTCGGCGGCGATCCGACGAATGTGACGATCGGCGGCGAATCTGCCGGCGGCCTCAGCGTCTCATCGCATCTTGCCTCCACGAACACCTTCAGGGGCCTCACGGGCCGGGATCTGTTCGGCGGTGCGATCATCGAGAGCGGTGCGTACATGTATCATGACGTGCCATCGCTCGCCACGTACCAGACCCTGAGCAACACTTTCGCTCAGCAAGACGCCAGCGTACCCTGCGCCGGCAACTTGACCCTGGCCTGCCTCCAGGGACTGACTGTCGCGCAAATCTTCGCGAATGAAAGGGACTTCGGCGGCTTCGGCATCGCGCCCAATTTCGGCACGAAAATCCTGCCGCATGACCTTCATACGGCGTTCTCGACCGGCCAATTCAACCGCGTCCCGGTGCTCCAGGGTACCAACGCCAATGAGGGCCGGCTGTTCGAACCGAGCTTCTTCCCCCGTGTGGTCACCCTCCCCTTCGGCACCACTACGACAATCCGCGCCGCCGGAGGCCCGGCGAGCTTCGACCTTCAGGTCCCGAACATTCTATGTGCGATTCCGCAGTTCTCCAGCAACGTGGCGACCTGCTCCTACTCGCAGGAGATCCAGTTCTTCCTCCAAACCCTCGTAACGGCCACACCGTCCAACTCCGGCCCGACCGCGCCCTTCACCGAAGCAGTCGTCGCCGCCTCGGCGACGGCCGAAAGCGAATACCCGATCGCCAATTTCCACAACTTCGTTCCGCAGACAACCTCGTCGATCCCGAACCTCAACAACAACTTCGGCGGCGGCAACGTCGATGAGGCGCTCTCGCAGATCTTCACCGACTTCGTGTTCGCCTGTAACGGTTTTGATTCAAACAGCGACCTATCAAACCAAGTCCCGGTCTTTGCCTACGAGTTCAACGATCCAAACGCCCCTGCCCTGGGCGCGGCCGGTGTCCCAGGTCCGGGGTCGAATGGCTCAGGCTTCACGACGGCTTCGCAGCACGCAGCCGAACTCCAGTACATCTTCAACTTCGGCGCGGCGTTCACCTCCGCGCAAGCAACGCTGGCGACCCAGATGAAGACCTACTGGGCCAATTTCATCAAAAACGGCAATCCGAACAACAATGGTATTGCCACGCTTGTCAGCCTCAACGCGGCGCGCGCCGACCTGCCGTTCTGGAAGCACTTCAATACCGAGGACTTTCAGATCCAGTCGCTCACGCCGCCAGCGCTGCTCACGCCGCAAGGGCCGCATCCGTTTAACACCTTCAGTACCGATCATTTCTGCGCTACTTGGGAGCCGCTGCTAACCTTCAACAACGGCAATGAGCCGCAGCAACCCTGATCTAGACTCCAATCGCGATCGACCAAGCAAAGCAATCGATTGCAAGAGCCTCGAAAGCCCTGCCTCACGGCAGGGCTTTTTTTAGGGGGCGCCAGGCATGGGGCGGGGCGCTGGAAATTTGCCGGGTGGGCATGCGACCTTGAAATCCGCGCGGCCTCGTTCGAAGGGCGCGGCACGCCGACCTGGAAGAATGGAAGCAGGACAACCGGGCGGCCTGATCGGGGCGCGACACGCCAAGGCGGCCGATCGAACATCACACCCGCGCGCAACCGGCCGCATCGATCCACCGGACGTGCGCGACGCGCGCCGTCTTAAGGATTCAACCAAATCGGCCCAAATCGCTCCATGCGTGTCGGCACCGGAAGAATCGATCCGGTGCCGGCACGCATGTCGCTAACTCGTTGGCTTAACGCGAACCGGTATCCACCCCGGATCAAGGTCCGGGGCAGGCTTTCGCTCGAAAGCGCTCTAGTATCCGGCACCGCGATTTGCGAGGCCGGGCCGACAATTGAAGTCGTTATGATCGTCCCATCCGCCGCGGGCCCGCCAGGCGCTCCAGGCGATGTAGTCCTCTTCCTTCGTGTATGGATTGCCTGGCTCCCTGTTCGAGCACCAGTCGCCCTCAGTGTAGGCGTTGTAGGGGAGAGCGGCCTTGGGTCCGGCAACGGCAGGCCCTGCCAGCGTTGAGCAAAGAACGACGACGGCAGCGGCAAAAAGTGCGAGTTTCGTCATGCTATTCTCCTTTCAAGATAGTCAAGGCGAAAGGCTAAGCGCGCGACGCGTCATCACTCCCAATTCTTGATCGTCAGTCTTGATCGTCAGTCAGTATTTCCGGCGATGCATTGGGCGTGAGCCGGTCGGTTACGCGATTCTACTCCTGCGCGCAGCGCGCCAAACTAAAGAAATGTTTATTGCGACTGAGCAAGCCGTGCAGTGTGGATTCCATGCAGCGCACAAATGAGCGCGTCATTCGACGATTGCGCCGGCAGAGATAGTTAACGTACGCGCCTTGCCAGCCGGCGTCTGCTCGACAAAGACAGCTATGCTCTTGAATGGCATCGAAGGCGTCCTCCCGCGAGCCGCCGCACAACAGCCGCGGCTCATCGATCGTTGCATCGATCTGGAAATAATCGGTCGCCCTGGTGCACGTATTGATCGGGATCAATGGGCGCAAGCGGCGCGCGGCGATTTGACGCCGCCGGGTTCAAACACTTGATCGAGGGCGAGGCGGCTGAAAATCGACATGCCGATCGCAAGCGTAACGCCAATTGCGTTCCACGCCTTGTGGCGGCTGGCCGTAAGGAGCGTCGTACTCGACGGCCGAATTTGCGATCGCCTCGGGCTGTGGCGCGGGCTGGACGATTAGGAATCGATTAGCCATAATTGTTAGAGGGCAATTCAAATTTTCGATTCAGAATCGCCCCCGCTTGGTCGGCGGCCCAGGCGCCATTGCTACACGGGTTTCGTGAGCTGCGATGTGCGCGACGCGCAAGAGGCAAACCGTTTTGCCCGACGCGCTTGGCAGTCCGCGATCGAGCCCTTGCCGGCAATGAATTGAGTCTGGAGCGCGCAACCTTAAGCTGCTGCAGCGTTCCTGTTTGGCGTTCGCGTAACTCGGCTCGGGGTAGGCACGATGGGCGGGACTTCCGGAATACTTTCGCGGCGGGCTGCCTCGCGGCTCGCGGTACTCGGTGTGCTCGGTTTTGCGGTGGCACTTTCAGCCTGTTCGCAAGGCTCGCCCTTTGAAACGGCGGCCAATGCCGATGCCGCTTCGTCGGCAAATTCCGAACCGATATGTCGACCCGATCGTGCCCTGCTTGCGCCACAACCCGCGCCAGATTGTGGCTTTGGACGGGCAGATCTCAAGACCGTCGATCCCGATCAGTGGGCGCATTTGAAGCTCGAATATGAGCTGAAATGTTACAAGGAAGCGGAAAAAACTACCCGCCAGCGCTTGCGGCTGCTGCAAGCCGCCGCCAAGTGTGAAGCTACGCCCGCTCGATAGGCGCGGTTTACCAAGCGAAAATGCCTTATTTCCGAAACGGCGCCGACTGTTGAGAAGTCATTTTTTCGCCCTACTGGGCCAACATTCTGTGCCCGCGGTGAAACTTTGTTAAATGCGTACTCCGCGAAAAATTCCCAGCAAGAATTTCGATCGGAGAACGTGGAAATCCTGCGGCGAGAGCGGCGATGGACACGCTTTACGATTTGCTTGGGGCTCTGCCAAAGGACGACGCGGATGATCTCAGGTCCGCGTTCCGCCGCGCCGTCAAGGGTACGCATCCCGACCTCAGACCAGGCGATCCCGAGGCGGCGATCAAGTTCAGGCAGATCGTCCGCGCCAACGAAATCCTCAACGACATAGAACAGCGCGCGGCTTACGACCATCTGCTGAAGCTCGCGCGCCAGGAGAAGGAGGCGGCTGCCGCACACCCGATCGCCGCCATGATTCACCGTCTTGCCTCCGGCGTGCTTGCGCTTACGGGAGCCTCGATCGTGGCGGTCGGCGGCTATCTCTTGTTCATGCACATGTCGATGGCGCTGGTTGCCCCGGCAACCGACACGGACACGCGCGTATCGGCCCGGATCGACGCCGTCAACACGGCAAACGCGCAGGAGCCGGAAGAGCAGAGCGCGCCAATCGCAAAAACCGATAGCTCCGTCTTTGGCGAACCGCTCGTGCCGCGCGCCGTGCCGGTGGTCCGTGTGGCGAGCGTCCCGGCGTTCAATATCGGTGCGCCTTTTGACCCCGCGCCGAACTACGCCAGGTTTTTTCACGCCCGCGGCGTTTCCGCCTACCGCAACGGTGACCTGAACGGCGCGATTGCCGACCTCGACCAGGCGATCCAGCTCGATCCGCAATTTACGCCTTCCTACATCGACCGCGGCATCGTGTTTTATCGCATGCGGAAATTCGACCGCGCCTTCGCCGACATCGCGCGGGCCAAACGCATCGAAAAGCAAGGCCACCCCAAATCCGCAGTAGTGATGGCGGCGACGGCAGCTAGGCCGCGACCCGACGCGGCCCACAGCACGCCGGCGGCAACCCCGCTGCCGCCACGGCGACCGACGGTGCAAGAAAATTCGTCGCCGAGATGGATGGCGTCGACCGGCACGTTCCAATAGAACGCACCAGCTTGCGGCTGGCGCACCTATTCGATCATCTCGTCGGCGAACGCGAGCAGGTTCGGCGGAATCTCCAGGCCGAGCGCCTTTGCTGTCTTCAGGTTGATGATGAATTCGAATTTCGTGGACTGCAGGATCGGGAGATCGGCGGGCTTTACATGGCGTAGCCCCGCTTCGACAACCGCCCTCGGCATCAAGATTTGCCCCGGCGATTCATGATATATAATTGAATCATCAACCGTGGGCCTTTGCGAGAGCTTTTTCAGCAGACTGTTAGAGACCGCAGATGGGATTAGCCTACCTGATATCGGCCGGGCCGCGGCAGCCATGCGTCCCGGGATCGCGAACGCGGCCCTTACCGCAGCCGAATTCGACGGTGCGAGGGGCGATGGTGACGGCAGGCGGCGCGCTCGAATAGCCTATGCTCACCGTATTCAAGAAGGCAGGCTTGGTTTGAAACGACCCGGCGGCCTGGCAGTTCGACCACGTTGCGGCGGTCAGGGCCAAAACCATTGGCAAACGAAGAATGCGGTACATCGTTGTTCCCGCGAACTGAATTTTATTATGAAATACCCAGCCGTCGGGAGTCTCATTGATTCAGGTCAACCGAGCGCGTCCGCAGCCGTTACAATTTTGTAGAGCTCGGCTGCGCCGGGCGCACGAGTACCGCCGCGAACGCTCAATCCGAAAACTCAAGCGGCGGCGGACGCGCCGACAAGGGCTTGGCTCAAGCGGATTCGTCAACCGATCGACAAAAAAAGAGACCGCCTGTTCGAGGCGGCCTCTGCGTGTCAAGTATTGTTAAAATGCATTACCAGCAGGGACGGCACCAGCACCGGTACGGACCGCAGGCCCTGACAAAGCCCGGCCCACACCAACGTCCCCAGCCTCGGCAGGCGGCTTTTTGAATCGGCGTGAAGTTTCTCGTCTCGCTCGGAATCGCGCTCACGGGGGCGGTGGTAGCCGCGTACGCTGACCAACCCATTGAGCTCACCAAAAGAATTGCCGCTGCTGCAATCACTGTAACGGAAAGCTTGCGCATGAATGCTCCTCAGTTCGGGTTAAGTCCCCACCGGCATTTTATACACAGCTGCGGAACCCGCGAAAGAGGGTTGATGTCACTCGCCGAGCTGCTTTGCCGCCGCGAGATCGGCATCGCCGCGCGCAGTATCCCCCCTCGCCTGATACGCAAGCCCGCGGTTTTTCAGCGCCCGGCCATTCTGGGGATTGAGGCGGATGGCGTTGTCCAGGTCCACGAGCGCGTGGACGTAGTCGTCCTTCTTCAGATAGGCGAGGCCGCGCTCGGCGTAATAGTCCGAGATGGTGCGATCTTTCCCGAGAGACTCGCCACCGTTTGCCGCCGTCGCATTGGGGCTCGGCCCGAGCTTGATGGCCTGACTGCAATCCATAATGGCGTGATCGTAATCGGCCTTGACGTTGTAAATGACGCAGCGGTTGTAATAAGCATCGGCATATTTCTTGTCGATCTTGATGGCTTCGCCGTAATCGCCGAGCGCGTTGTCGTAATCTTCCTTCAATCTGCGCTCGACGCCACGGTTCATGTATTGCCGCGCAAGGTCATGCCCCTTGTAGCGGCCCGACTTGATGGCGCGCGAACACGCGTCGATGGCGACCTCGCCGGAATCCTTGGCGCAGGTCTTGGCATCGTCGGGAGCCGCCCGGCCCTCGAACGTCCCGGCCAAAAGCAATGGCCCGACCGCCATCATGCAGATACAGTAGCCCCGAAGCCCGCTCATCATCACGCCCTCCCCGGTTTTGTCTCTCCAAGACGCGCCAAGAATAGCACGCCGGGCACGGGCGGAAAGTGGCGATTGCTCAAGTTGTGCGTGGCGGAAAATCTCTAGCTGCGCAGGCC
>DATGGY010000028.1:0-32075 GCA_035308285.1 Bradyrhizobium sp.
CGCAGGGACGACCCAAGAACAACACAAAGGCCCCGGCCGAAACCGGGGCCCGGTTGATTGAGGCCGAAAGCCTTATTTGTCGGTGCGCTGCTTGAGCGCGGTGCCGAGAATGTCGCCGAGCGTTGCCCCGGAATCGGAGGAGCCGTACTGCGCGATGGCCTCCTTCTCTTCGGCCACTTCGAGCGCCTTGATCGAGACCTGCACCTTGCGGGCCTTCTTGTCGAACTGGATCACTCGCGCATCGACCTTTTCGCCCACGGCGAAGCGATCGGCGCGCTGATCGTTGCGATCACGGGCCAGTTCGGACCGCTTGATGAAGGTGGTGAAGTCGGTACCGGCGATCTTCACGTCGATGCCGCTCTCCTTCACGTCGAGTACTTCGCAGGTCACAACGGCGCCCTTCTTGACGTCGCCGGGCTCGGCGAACGGATCGCCTTCGAGCTGCTTGACGCCGAGCGAGATGCGCTCCTTCTCGACGTCGACATCGAGCACCACGGCCTTGACCATGTCGCCCTTCTTGAAGTTGTCGATCACCTGCTCGCCGGGGAGCTTCCAGTCGAGGTCCGACAGATGGACCATGCCGTCGACATCGCCCTCGAGCCCGAGGAAGAGGCCGAATTCGGTCTTGTTCTTGACTTCGCCCTCGACCGTGGAGCCGACCGGGAATTTCTCGACGAACACTTCCCAGGGATTGCGCATGGTCTGCTTGAGGCCGAGTGAAATTCGGCGCTTGACCGAATCGACCTCGAGAACCTGCACTTCGACTTCCTGCGAGGTCGAGACGATCTTGCCGGGATGCATGTTCTTCTTGGTCCACGACATTTCCGAGACGTGGATCAGGCCCTCGATGCCCGGCTCAAGTTCGACGAACGCGCCGTAGTCGGTGATGTTGGTGACGCGGCCGGTGAAACGGGCGTTGAGCGGATACTTCGCCTCGATGCCCTGCCACGGATCGTCCAGCAACTGCTTCATGCCGAGCGAGATGCGGTGGGTCTCGTGGTTGATCTTGATGATCTTGACCTTGACGGTCTGGCCGATGGTCAAGACCTCGGTCGGGTGATTGACCCGTCGCCAGGCTATATCGGTGACATGCAAGAGGCCGTCGATGCCGCCGAGATCAACGAACGCCCCGTAGTCGGTGATGTTCTTGACGACGCCGTCGATGACCTGACCCTCTTCGAGGTTCTGCACCAGCTCCTGGCGCTGTTCGGCGCGGGTCTCTTCCAGAACCGTGCGGCGCGACACCACGATGTTGCCGCGGCGGCGATCCATCTTGAGGATCTGGAACGGCTGGGAGTTGTTCATCAAGGGGGCGACATCGCGAATCGGGCGGATATCGACCTGCGAACGCGGCAGGAAGGCCACCGCGCCATCGAGATCGACGGTGAAGCCGCCCTTGACCTGATTGAAGATGACGCCGTGCACCTTCTCATTGTTGTTGAAGGCCTTCTCGAGCTTGCCCCAGCTTTCCTCGCGGCGGGCCTTGTCGCGCGACAGCACGGCCTCGCCGAGCGCATTCTCGATGCGGTCGAGAAACACCTCGACCTCGTCGCCGACCTTGAGATCGCTTTCGCGGCCGGGCCCGGCGAATTCCCGCAACGCCACGCGGCCTTCGGTCTTCAGGCCGACATCGATGACGGCCATGTCCTTCTCGATCGCGACAACCTTGCCCTTGATGACGGAGCTTTCCTGCAGATTGCCGCCCCCGAAGGACTCGTCGAGCATGGCGGCGAAATCGTCACGGGTAGGATTATAGGTATTAGCAGTCGAAGCCATTTGTTCTCCAGATGCGGGGACTTGCCGGCCATTCGGGTTAAAGGGCGATATCGGACGCGAAGGGTCAGAGTTCCGCAAACTCTAACGACCGCCTCGCAAGAATTCGCGAGAGCGGGCCGGCAGCTTGCCTGCACGTTCGATACCTTGATTTTTCCGGGACCTTGAGCTTGTCGATCTCGAAGCCTGGAGCGGGCTTTCCTCCAATGACGGCAGAGGCTCAAACCTTCTGCCGGCCCGCTCGGACGGCCTCGACAATGTCGATGGCGGCCCGGACGCCGCCTTCTATATCCAGATTGGAATTATCTAGCAAGTAAGCATCGGCGGCCGGTTTTAAAGGCGCCACGGCCCTGTTCTGGTCGCGTTCGTCCCGTTTGAGGATGTCGGCCAGCACCGCGATCTCATCCACCTCCTCCCCGCGCGCCCGGGCCTCCAGGGTTCGCCGGCGGGCGCGCACTTTCGCGTCCGCCACGACGAAGATTTTGACGTCGGCATGCGGGCAGATCACGGTTCCGATGTCGCGGCCATCCAGCACCGCCCCCGGCGGATCGGCGGCGAACTGCCGCTGAAAGTTCAACAATACCTCCCGCACCCCTGGAAATGCCGAGACCACCGAAGCGGCGTCGCCCACCGCCTGGGTCTTGAGCGCGGGATTTCCGAATTTTTCGGGATCGAGCTCTAGCGCAGCAGAGACCGCGAGCATTTCGTTGTTCGGGTCGGCGCCGGCATCCAGCAGCGCCTTGGCGACGGCCCGGTAGATCACGCCGGTATCGAGGTGACGATAGCCGTAATGCTTGGCAAGCCGTTTACCGAGCGTGCCTTTGCCCGAGGCGGCCGGTCCGTCGATGGCGATGATCATATCGGCCTATGTCTTGGCTGGGTGAGGATCACGGGCTCGCCGCAGCGGCCGCTCCTCAGTGAAGATGTTGCGCGACGCGAATTCGGCCGGGCTGCTAAAGGTCAGATATTCGCGCATGGCGTCCGAGGGCGACGCTGTCGTAAACCATGGGGTCGCTAGGCGCCGCGCTGGACTTGATACCCAGGGTGGAACGCGACCGAGCCGACGTTGCTTTGCCAGATATTCGGCGATCGCGCCGACCAACGCGTCGAGCCGATCATTGCCCGTCAATCTCGGCTCGCGCTCGATCGACGCATATCGGTCATCATTGGATTTTGCCAAATCGAAGGTGTCGACAAATTCAGCAAGAACGACCTCCAGTGCCGAGCCCCCCTGGATCCTTTCAACCGCTTCAGCGAGGGTATTTGGGCGCATCGCTGCCTCCCTCACGGTTCATGTTCTTCAACAAAAATCGCTGCTTCTCCGAGGAAGCGGCACTGACGGGAAAGTATCGGCCAAGCAGCGCGATCGCTTCCTCGACGGTTGAGATACCCACCACTTGCATCAAATTGAGAATATCGAGCCGCTCCGTTTCGCCACGCAGCGGGTCCATGACCCTTGCTGCCTTCAGCTTCAACGCAAGCAAATATTCTGCCGTTGGGACCGAAACCACAAGTCCCGGCGGACTGCCGCCTCGCGGGAATGTCGCAAACTCCAAATGATCGGCGGCGCGATCCGCCAGCGAACTGAGGTGGGACGCGACCCCGTCATTGAACCAGTCCCCTTGCCAGTGGTTTTCCCTGGCGATTTTATTTACGACCGCCGCCAGCCAATCAGGTAGCGGCTGTTCGAGTCTGGATACGTCGACATCTTCGGTGGAAAACCGGAAATTGCTCGCCAGCATGAGCGCCGAACCGCCATAAACCGCGATCTGCAGCTTGGTACCCGCTGCCGCTGCCGCGCGACCAATCTGATCGAATGCGTCAAGCAATGCCTCGCGGTCGAGCGCTTCGCTCATGAAAACTCCGCCCCAATTGCGCGCATCATCGGAATGAAATCCGGAAACGAGGTGGCGATGAAGGCGGTATCATCGGCCGTGACCGGTTTGTCGGAGGCAAGCCCCATCACCAGCGCCGACATCGCAATGCGATGGTCCATGTGGGTGGCAACCAAGCCACCGCCCGGCACGTGACCCCTGCCCTCCACGATCAGATCGTCGCCGGATATTTCGACCGTAACGCCGTTGACGCGCAGCATGGCGGCGGTGGCCTCCAGCCGATCGGATTCCTTGACCCGCAACTCCTTCAAGCCGCGCATGACGGTGGTGCCTTCGGCGAAGCTCGCGGCCACCGCCAACACCAGATATTCGTCGATCATCGAGGGCGCGCGCTCGGGCGGCACCTCGACGCCACGCAGTTTCGACGCGCGCACGCGAAGCAGCGCCATCGGCTCGCCGGCATCGGCGCGAACATCGCTCTCTTCGATTGAGCCACCCATCTCGCGCAGCGTCGTAAACAGCCCAGTGCGCAACGGATTGGTCATGACGTCGGACAGAACAAGGTCCGAGCCTTCGGTAATCAAAGCCGCCACGATCGGAAACGCCGCCGATGACGGATCGGCCGGTACGACGACCTCGGCGCCGTGCAGTTCGGGCTGGCCGGTCAGCGCGATCCTGCGGCCGTGGCTGCCTTCCCGTACCGAGACGATCTCGGCTCCAAAATGCCTGAGCATCAACTCGGTGTGGTCGCGGCTGGCCTCGTTTTCGATCACGGTGGTGACGCCGGGCGCGGCGAGCCCCGCCAGCAGCACCGCGGATTTGATCTGCGCGGAGGCAACCGGGGTGGGGTAAACGATCGGCAGAGGATCGCGCGCGCCGGAAAGCGTCAGCGGCAGACGGCCGCTTTGCCCGCCGGCACCGACCCGGGCGCCCATCAGTTCCAACGGATCGAGCACCCGCCGCATCGGTCTGCCGCGCAGCGACGCGTCGCCGTCGAATACCGCCGTGATCGGGCAGCCGGCGACCGCGCCCATCGCCAGCCGGCAGCCGGTCCCGGAATTGCCGAAATCGAGTGGCGTATCCGGCTCGGCGAAGCCGGTCACGCCCACGCCCCGAACCGACCAGGCGAAATCCCCGATCCGCTCCACTTTCGCACCCAGAGAGCGCATCGCTTTGGCGGTGTTCAGGACGTCCTCACCCTCAAGCAGGCCGGATATGCGGGTTTCGCCAACCGCCAGCGCGCCTAAAATCAGGGCACGGTGGGATATCGACTTGTCCCCGGGGACGCGGACCTTCCCGGTCAGGGGCCCACTGATGCGGGCTTCAAGCGGCGTCTTATGATCGGCGGGGCGATCCGAATGGGTCAAGATTGTGTCCTCTCGGGGTGTCCCGGTTCTAACATTCGCGGGCGGACTACGTCACGCGAGCTGTCCATCTTCCGGAAAAGCACTATTGACAGCGGCGTGCCAACTAGCCAAGTGAAGCACCGATTTTTCGAAAAATTCCCAGGATTCCACCGTGGCCAAATCCGATCTCGGAACCAAACGCATTTGCCCGACGACGGGTAAGAAGTTCTACGACCTCAACAAGAACCCGGTGATCTCGCCCTACACCGGCGAGGTCGTGCCGATCGCTCCTGTGGCACCGCCGCGGACCCGCGGCGATGCCGCAGCCCGCGCTACCGCCGCCGCTGCGGCTTCCGCCGCCGAGGCCATGCCCGAGCCGGTCGAGGCCGAAGAGTTGGTGCCGCTCGAGGAGGCCGATGCCGAGGAGAATACCGGCAAGGTCAAGGCGGTCGTTCCCGAATCGGAAGACGATATCGAAATCGACGAGACCATCGAAGACGACGATGACGATGATTCCACCTTCATCGCCGATGAGGAAGAAGGCGACGAAGACGTCACCGATATTATCGGCGACGTCAGCGGCGACGAGGAGACTTGAGATCGGCCCTGAACCGTGTTCAGGGTTGCCGCCCGCGCGTCGCCCAAGGCGCGCGGGGAGCATGATCGGGAGCCGAAGGCCGCGTCAGCGCAAAGCGGTAACCGGTTTTCCCTCGCGACAAACGCGTAGCGTTTGCGCGGAGATCATGCTCAAAGGCCAGATTAACGGGGCCATAGCTCAGCTGGGAGAGCGCTTGCATGGCATGCAAGAGGTCGGCGGTTCGATCCCGCCTGGCTCCACCACGCTTCGCCCTTCGGGCTTCGCGTGGCGCAGCCACGTGATGATCGAAGGGCGAAGCGGGGTGCCCGGCGTAGCCCAAAGGGCGAAGACGGGCTGGTGAACCGATGTGGTACGTCTACATCATCCGCAGCATCGATTTCCCCGAACATGAGTACGTGGGGCGCAACCGCGGATCTGAAGCGGCGAATACCCGAGCATAATGCGGGAAAGTCCGCCCACACGGCAAAATTCAAGCCGTGGAATTTGGTTTGGTATTGCGCTTTCCCGGATAAGTACAAGGCTCTGGAATTCGAGAAATATCTCAAATCCCACTCCGGCCGCGCATTCGCGAAGAAGCGCCTGTAGACCATTAACGCGTGCGGCGGCTGACGATGGCTCGCGCCGGAGTCGCCAAGCGATCCAACCAGGGCTTCGTTCAATGAGCGCAACATCCGCCGAAAAACCCTCCGCGGGAGACATCGGCAGCTTTGGCGAGTTCAATACCAGGCCAAATCCGGACGGGCTCGTTCTGGTCTACGTGCCGGGGCTTGCCGCCCTTCTCAAGCGCGCCAGCCAACTCAAGGATTCCGAACTCTCTGAAGCGGAAACGGCGCGTATTGCAGAACATGCGAGCGCAATGGCCGTGGCGCCGGAAGTGGCGAAAAAGACAATCCAAGACAAAGGCTACGAGTAGCTCCGACCGGGCCAGGCGCATTTGCGAAGAAACGGCTGTGATGCTTTAAGCCGGCAACGACACCCAAACCTCGCAAGAAACGCCCATGACCAACGAAACTGTCCAAGACGCGGCTGCAAAGGGCGCGGCTTCCCAAGGCGCGATGGCCGGACTGCGCGTCATCGACCTCACGCGCGTTCTCGGTGGACCCTATTGCACCCAGATCCTCGCCGACCACGGCGCCGATGTGATCAAGGTCGAGCCCCCGGCCGGCGACGAGGTGCGCGACTGGGGGCCGCCGTTTCATGACGATGACGCGGCCTATTTCGTCGGCATCAACCGCAACAAGCGTTCGATCGGGCTCGACCTCGCCTCCGAGGGTGGCCGCGCGGTGCTGATGAAGATGCTTCAAGGCGCCGACGTGCTGATCGAAAATTTCAAGCCCGGCACGCTCGACAAATGGGGCATCGGTAACGACGTGCTGCGCGCGAAATTTCCAAAACTCGTTCACTGCCGCATCTCGGGCTTCGGCGCCGACGGCCCGCGCGGCGGCAATCCCGGCTATGATGCGATCATCCAGGCCATGACCGGGATGATCGCCGCGACCGGTTCGCCGCAATCCGGGCCGATGCGGATCGGCGTTCCCGTGGTCGACATCGCCACCGGGCTTTACGCCGCAATCGGCATTTTGATGGCGCTGTCGGAGCGGCAAAGATCGGGCCTTGGTCAGTTCCTCGAAACCACGCTGTTTGAGACCGGCCTTGCAGTGATGCATCCGCACGCGGCGAACTATTTCATGCACGGCAAGCCGCCGAACCTGACCGGCAACGAGCATCCCAACCTTGTGCCTTACGCGATCTTCCCGACGCGCACCGACAACATCTTCATCGGGGTCGGCAATGACGGGACCTTCCGCAAGCTATGCAAGGAAATCGGCAAACCCGAGCTCGGCAACGATGCGCGCTTTGCGCGCAACAAGGACCGCATTGCCAACCGCGACGCCTTGCGCACCGAACTCGCGGCCGTGTTCAGCCAATACGACGCCGGACCGCTATGCGATCGCCTGCTGGCCGCCGGCCTTCCGGCTGGACCGGTGCAGTCAATCGACCAGGCCCTGACCAGCGCCCACGCCGTCCATCGCGGCGACATCATCGCAAGAGATTGGTACAGGGGGGTTGCCTCACCGATTCGACTCGAACGCAGCAAACCGAGCTTGCGGCGCGTTCCTCCGAAATTCGGCCAGCACACCGCCGAGGTCCTGATGGAGTTCGGCTATTCCAAAGGCGAGATCGAGACGCTAGCGGCCGAAGGCGTCATCTGCGGCGGCGAACGCCGGCGCTGAGCCCTCCGCCGGTTCCGCACCGCTTTAGGGGCCATACCCTCAAACCCGCCTCGGGGGAGTTTGAGGGTGCTTGAACACCCCCAAATTATGCCCATATTGGAACCAATCGGGGGGCAAATCCGCCCTCGGATCGTGTTGGGGCGCCGCAAGGGCCCCGAACTTCAAAGTCGCTTCGAGAGGACTTTGCAAAAAATGTCTCGTGTTCCTTCGTTATCCAGTCCGTTTTTGCTGGGATTCGACGAAATTGAGCGTGCGCTCGATCGCGTCGTCAAAGGCGCCGACGGTTATCCTCCCTACAATATCGAGCGCTGTGACCGCGCCAACGGCCAACCCGAACGCTTACGAATCACGCTGGCGGTGGCGGGGTTTACCCGCGACCAACTCGATGTAACTATTGAGGAAAATCAGCTCGTGATCCGGGGCCGCCAGCAGGACGACAAGGCCCGGCAATACATCCATCGCGGCATTGCCGCGCGCCACTTCCAGCGCACCTTCGTGCTGGCGGAGGGGATGCAGGTACTGGGCGCGGACCTGAAAAACGGGCTGTTGTCGATCGAACTGGCCCGGCCTGAGCCGGAAAAGGTCGTTAAGACAATTGCTATCAATGAACACGAATAATGGAACAAGTGGCGGACTCGACCGCTTAGACTTAGAAGGAGTCGAGACGATGACTGAAGGTAACGTTGCGTTGGAACCTCGCGTTTCGCTGGAGGCGCTGGCCCATCTTGGCGAAGGCCATATCGCTTATGTGAAGCAGATCCGTTCCGAGGACGTCCCGGGACTGTTTCCGCAGGCACCCAGTATCGCACCCGGACTGAAACTGTTTGCACTCCACGCCGCCGACGGCACGCCGATCATGCTGACCGACTCGCGCGAAGCGGCTATCGCCAATGCCTGGAGCAATGAGCTGCAGGCCGTAAGCGTGCACTGAGCCGTTCGTCGCTCTGACGAACGCTGCAGCGCGCAGGATGGACCATACGCGGGCTTTGCCCCGCGTATCGCTCGGCCTCCCAGAAAAAATCTTCAAGGAGTATATCGTCGCCCGCGGATAGGGCCTGCGCGCGTGCCGCAAGGATGATGCCGATCGCGACCCGACGGCTCCACGTCGGTCTTATGCGTTACGCGGCGCTTGCCGGCGGCAGCGCCAGCACCGAATAGATCGCCGGCGCATCGCGCGAGGCGCGCAGTTTCTTGGCGACGTCCTGATCGCGCAATAGCCGCGCGATCCGCGCCAAGGCCTTCAGGTGATCGGCGCCGGCGCCTTCGGGCGCCAAGAGCAGGAACACCAGATCGACCGGCTGGCCGTCCATCGCCTCGAAATCGATCGGGCGCTCGAGGCGGGCAAACAGGCCGAACAGCTTTTCCAGCTTGGGAAGCTTGCCGTGCGGGATGGCGACGCCATAGCCGACGGCGGTGGTCCCGAGTTTCTCACGCTGCAACAGCACTTCGAAGATCGCGCGCTCGTTCTGCCCGGTCAGGCTTGCCGCCCGCGCCGCCAGTTCCTGGAGCGCCTGCTTCTTGCTGTTGACCTTCAGTGCGGGGAGAATCGCCTCGGGTGCGACCAGATCGGTAATCGTCATGGGGCGTTCCGAGGTAAATTGACCGTCAGGTTGCGAAACAGATCTCAGCGGGCGACATCTCAAAGATGAGGCGGGAAAGGTTGCCACCGCCCGGGTCCTAGGTGGGGGGCTTCTACTCCAACACAAGAGCGGTGCCAACACCCACGAAGTCGCTCCCGACCCCTATCGTTAAGGGCGCGGACCATAGGGAGGGTCCCCCTGGCCGTCAATGCCGAATAGCACCCTACCCCCCCAAGTTAACCACAGGGGGATCGATCCAGCCGACATTGCCGTCCGCGCGGCGGTAAATGATGTTTACCCGGCCGCTGGAGCCGTGCTGGAACACCAGGCAGGTGGCGCCGGTCAAGTCCAATTCCATCACGGCTTCCGAGACCGAAAGGCGCTTTAACGACGTGGTGGCCTCAGCGATGATGACCGGGCTATAGCCGGCCACCTCGTCGTCGCCGTCGGCGGGCGCCTCGATCACATAGCTCGGCGCATCCAGCACCGGGGCGTCCATTCCCGAAAGCGCTTCGGAAGCCGCATGGGCCTTGCGGGCGGAGCGATCCTTCAGTCGGCTCTTGTAGCGACGCAGCCGCTTTTCGATCATCAGCAATGCCTGATCGGCGCTAGCATAGGCGTCGGCGGCATTGGAATCGGCCTCCAGCGTGATACCTGAATCCAGATGCAGCGCGCAGTCGGTGCGGAAGCCGAAGCCATCCTTGCTCAGCGTGATGTGGCCGGAATAATTGCCATCGAAATATTTGCGCAGCACTTCGTCGGTGCGCTCGCTGACCCGCCCACGCAACGCGTCACCGACAGTGATGCTTTTTCCCGAGATGCGCAGAGTCATTTGATGCCTCGATTCTTGAGCGGAACCGACACTATCCCGATTTCGAGCCGACGCAATCAGGCAGGCTGCGGGTCCCGCGACCGGTCAGTAGATGCGGCAGACGCCGAGAGCGCGCTGCCAAGCGTGCTTTGTTTGTCGCGCCGGCGCTGGACCGAGGAGGGAATTCGCATCGCTTCGCGGTACTTCGCGACGGTGCGGCGGGCGATATCAATGCCTGATTCACGCAATCGTTCCACAATCGTGTCGTCGGAGAGAATTAGCGTTGGGTCTTCCGCATCGATCAATTGCTTGATGTGGTGACGGACGGCTTCGGCGGAATGGGCTTCGCCGCCGTCGGCCGACGCGATCGAGGCAGTGAAGAAATATTTCAGCTCGAAACTGCCGCGATTGGTCGCCATATATTTGTTGGCGGTGACCCGCGACACCGTCGATTCGTGCATCTGGATGGCGTCCGCGACGGCCTTCAGGTTGAGCGGCCGCAAATGCGCGACACCGTGCGTAAAGAAACCGTCCTGCTGGCGAACGATTTCGGTTGCGACCTTCAAAATCGTACGGGCGCGCTGGTCGAGCGCGCGCACCAGCCAGGTCGCATTCTGCAGGCAATCGCTGAAATAAGATTTGTCGCCGTCCTTGCGGATGGTTTTCGACAGTTCGGTGTAATAGGTCTGGTTGACCAAGACGCGCGGCAACGTGTCGCTGTTGAGTTCGACATGCCAGCCGCCGTCCGGGCCGGGCCGCACGTAGACGTCCGGCACCACGGTCTGCATCCGCGCCGCGCCGAATTTCAGGCCCGGCTTGGGGTCGAGGCGGCGAATTTCGCCGATCATGTCGGCGATGTCTTCGTCGTCGACGCCGCATAATTTTCGTAACGCGGCGATGTCGCGTTTGGCCAGGAGATCAAGATGCTCGACCAGCGCCTGCATCGCCGGGTCGTAACGGTTGAACTCACGAAGCTGGATCGCGAGGCACTCGCTTAGGGAACGCGCGCAGACGCCGGGCGGATCGAATTTCTGCAGCACCGCGAGCACCGCCTCGACGTCGCTCTCGCGCGCGCCCAGCCGCTCGGCGGCCTGGCCGAGATCGGGCGGCAGATAACCGGCTTCGTCGACCAGATCGATCAAATATTGGCCGATCATGCGCTGCGCGGGAGCCGTGAAGGCGACTGCCAGTTGCTCGGCAAGATGGCTGCCGAGCGTCACCTCGGCGGCGACGAACGCCTCGAGGTTGTAACTGTCATCATTGGAGGCGCCGCCGCCCCATTCGGTGTAAGCCGTCGGCGCGGCATCCTGCGCGTTGCGCGCGGCGGTCTCCGCGGGCTCTTCGGAGAAAACATTATCGAGAGGTGCATCCAGCGTCTGTTCGATCTCGGCACGGCTGCCGAGATCGCGGTTCATCCACTCTTCCTGCACCGGCTCGAAGGTTTCCGCGCCCGACCCGGACGGCTCGCCGGCGGGGTCGTCGCCATGGACGGCCCCCAAATCGGCAAAATCGACCTGCCCATCCTCGGCCGGCTCGCCGGCCACTGGCGCCTCGACCCCGTCGCTGGCGCGCTCGAGCAGCGGATTTCGCTCCAATTCCTCCTCGACAAAGGCCGACAGATCGAGATTCGACAATTGCAGCAGCTTGATCGCCTGCATCAATTGCGGCGTCATCACCAGCGACTGCGACTGGCGGAACTCCAATCTTTGTGTCAGGGCCATGGAGGCAGGAACCGATCCCTAAAGTGGTCCGATTCTTGCTTACTCCAGTCCCAATCCGATGTACACGGCTTGACGAATTGGAAAAAAAGACTATGGCGCCGCATTTTAGCGGGCCAGGCCGATTTTTCAGCCAGGGTTAGAGCCGGAATTCCTCGCCGAGGTAGAGCCGGCGGACGTCGGGATCGTTGACGATCTCGTCCGGACTGCCCTCGGTCAGGATCTCCCCCGCATAGACGATATAGGCGCGATCCGTCAGCCCCAGCGTTTCGCGTACGTTGTGGTCGGTGATCAAGACGCCGATGCCGCGATTGGTGAGGTGGCGGACGAGATCCTGGATATCGCCGACCGCGATCGGATCGATGCCGGCGAAGGGTTCGTCAAGCAGCATGTAATTGGGGCGGGTGGCCAACGCGCGCGCGATTTCGACGCGCCGCCGCTCGCCGCCCGACAGCGCAATTGAGGGGGTTTTTCTCAACCGCGCGATGTTGAACTCGTCGAGCAGGGAATTGAGCTCCGCCTCGCGCTTCTTCCGCGAGGGTTCGACGACCTCCAGCACCGCGCGGATATTCTGCTCCACCGTGAGGCCGCGAAAGATCGAAGCCTCCTGCGGCAGGTAACCGATGCCGAGCCGGGCGCGCTGATACATCGGCAATTTGGTCACGTCGTGGCCGTCAAGTTCGATACTGCCGCGGTCGGCCTTGATCAGGCCGGTGATCATGTAGAAAACCGTGGTCTTGCCGGCGCCGTTCGGACCGAGCAAACCGACCGCCTCGCCGCGGCGAACATAGATGCTGACGCCGCGCACGACCTGGCGGCTACCGAAGCTCTTTTCCACACTATGCACAGCCAGATAGCCCGGCCGTGGAATTGGCCGCGGCGCGGTCGCGCCATTAGTCTTGGGAGCTTGCCTGGCGGGCGGTGGACGTGGCCTTTCGGCCCGGGGCAAATCCAGTTTTTGCGAGGATACCGCGCGAGCCAATGGCGGCGCATCGCGCACCGGGCTCGTCAGCATATCGCCCATGCTGTCGCCGAGCGCGGTGATATCCGCGCGCGTCCGTGCAAATCCCGACGAGCGTTTCGCCGGGCGGCGACGGAACATGCCAAGTAAATCCACCATTCCCGCTTCGCTCAGTCTCTCACGGTGTTCCGCGACCCGCAGCGGCGATTCGCGTACTCGCGCAACATGAAGGAATGGATGTCCCTTGCCCAGCAAAACACCCCCGATTTGAGGGCGGATTCACCGCGCCGATGCATGGGCCGCCAAAGTGTCAGCGGTTTGACCAAGCAGTCATGCACGCTCTTGCGTCAGGACGCAGATACAGGCTCCCGCCGATGGCTTCAACCTCGGCCAAGACGGTTGATTTATAAGCTATTGATATTATTTGGATTTACTTGAACCCGCGGGCGCGCCTGGAGGCGCCGGGGTCGGGGCACCCGGGGACGCCGCCGGACCGCCCTGGCCGGACGACTGAAACAGGCCCTGGACGCGGCCGGAGTCGGATTCCACCCGCGATACGCCTGTCGTCATATCCACAAGCAGCCGGTCGCCGCGCAGCACGTTCTTGCCCTGGGTCAGCACCACGCCGCCAAGCATGGTGACGAGATTGGTCTTGGTATCGAACACCGCGGTCTCGCCGGTCACGACCTGATCCTTCTGGGTCACGACCACATTGCCGCGGGCCTCCAGCCGCCTGATCGAGGAGGCGCCGCCGGGTCCGGGGGTCGCAGACTGGATCGGAGGGGCCGATTTTGTCGCGGTCTTCGAATTGGGAGGCGGCGCTGCCGCGGCCGAATTCGACTCGTAAAACACCACCAGCGTCTTGGACGTCATGGTGGTATCGCCCTGAACCACCTTCACATTGCCGGTGAAGGTGGCTTCTTTTTTCTTGTCGCGCATCTCGAGCGAAGCGGCTTCGATCTGGATCGGCTGGTCGCGATTTTGCGAGAAGCCCTGCATCGCATTGGGCACGCCCGTCACCGCGCTTTGCGCCGCAGCCACGCCGGCACAGATCATCGCAAGCGCAATCAGCACGCCACCGCCGCCAAACGCGATCCGCCATATCGGAGTGCTGTACGGAAAAATCTTCATCAGGTCATTTCGGACTGGAGGACTTGCCGGAGGCCGTTCGCGCCTTGACGGAACGTGCGGCCGGCTCGGGCGCCGGAGGCTGCTCGGGCGCGCTCTCGGCGGGAGGCGGCAGCTTGTCGATGTTCATCATGACGTGGCCGTCAAACCTCACCACTTCGCCGCCGCCGGTAATTTTCATTCTGTCGGCAGACAAGGTTCCGTCCGCCCATTTCACGTCGACATGTTGGTCGGATGTCACGATGCCCTTGCCCATGTCGACAAAGGCCTGGTTCAGCCACGCTTCATATCCGGTGGTGGTCTGCAAATAGATATCCTTATGCAGGTCCAGCAGTTGCTGCTTGGTATCCATCAGCCCGTTGACCGCCTCCAGCGTGACGGTGGACTGATCTTCCAGCAACATCTTGCCTCGCAGCTTGTGGAGATCGACGTGATCCGGATCGGTCACGTCCTGCGTCGCGGTTACCGCCCAGAATTCGTACGGCCGCCGATCCGGCGAATAGCCCGACATATGCGGCGATTCCATCGTGATCTTGGTGCCCGAGACGACGAGGTTTCCCATCTCGAGCGGCAGCTTGGGCAACAGCATGCGGAACGGATTGAAGATCGACACCAGAATAATCGTCGCCATCGACAGAATCACGGCCGCGGGAACCGCCACGCGCAGGATCCGCACATTCCGGCTGTGGCGCGCCGCGATGGCAAAGCGCGCCTCCATTCCGGCTTGATAGGCTGGATTCTGAACCGAATTCACCACCGCTCCACACGACGTGAGACGCGAACATTCTATCCGGGATCACAGCATCGCGCAGCCCGGACGTGGGGTAAGGAGTGTGTCCGAAACGGGGCGGCCAGCCTCCCAATGGTGTCCCGGACGGGTTGCGGCCTCCTTCACGCCGCTCCGCAGAGCCGGGACCGACTTTGCCAGCATCGCGCTGGACCCCGGATCAGCAGCGCACCGCTACCGAGCTGCGCAGCATCCGGGGAACGTTCCCGTCACGAATGCGCGAAAATATCCTCGGTATCCCAGCCCTGCAGATCGAGCTTGGCCCGGGTCGGGAGAAATTCGAAACAGGCTTGCGCCAACCCAAGCCGGCCCTCGCGCGCAAGCATGACGTCGAGACGCTCGCGCAAGGCATGCAGGTGCAACACGTCGGAGGCCGCATAGGCGAGCTGCGCCTCGCTCAGGATCTGCGCGCCCCAGTCGCTCGACTGCTGCTGCTTCGACAGATCGATGTTGAGAACCTCGCGCACCAGATCTTTTAGGCCGTGGCGATCGGTGTAGGTACGGCTAAGCCGAGAGGCGATCTTGGTGCAATATACCGGCTGCGGCATCACGCCAAAGGCGTTGTAGAGCGCCGCAATATCGAAGCGCGCGAAATGGAAGATTTTGACGATCTTCGGATTGGTCAGAAGCGCTTTCAGATTGGGCGCGTCGGCCGGACCCCTCCCATGATCCTTGGGAACCTGGACGACATCGGCGCTGCCATCGCCGTTCGACATCTGCACCACGCAGAGCCGGTCACGGTGCGGATGCAGTCCCATGGTCTCGGTGTCGATCGCTACCGAGTCGGTATAACGGGTGAGATCGGGCAGGTCGCCGCGATGCAGGCGTACGGTCATGATGTTACCAACCTCGTCGAATCGATTAAGAGCCAAACTACCGCCCAAATTCGAAAGAGGCGAGCGCGCGGTGAGCCCAAAATCGCAACGGGAGGGCATCCAAGCGAAATGGTGCCCAGGAGAAATGGTGCCCAGGAAAGGACTCGAACCTTCACGGCCGTGAAGCCACTGGCACCTGAAGCCAGCGCGTCTACCAATTCCGCCACCTGGGCCCGGGGGCGGTTAGTACGGATCGGTCGCGCGCTTGTCAAATTGGCAAAGCGCGCCGCAAATAGTCTGTACAGCGCCGACATGATGGCGTATCGCGAAACGGCTAAATATCCCCGCGATCGATCGAATTTGACCTCTCAGGAACTGACCCCATGACATCGAATCTGGACACCCTGGTGACGGTTTTCGGAGGATCGGGCTTTCTGGGACGAAGCGTCGTCCGCGCGCTCTGCAAGCGCGAATATCGTGTTCGGGTCGCGGTGCGGCGGCCGGAATTGGCCGGCCACCTGCAACCGCTTGGCCGGGTCGGCCAGATCCACGCAGTCCAGGCCAATCTGCGCTACCCGGCCTCTATCGAGGCCGCAATGCGCGGCGCCCACATCGCCATCAATCTCGTCGGAATCCTTGCCGAAAGCGGCGCGCAGACCTTCGACGCGGTGCAGGCGGAAGGCGCCGGCGCGGTGGCCAAGGCGGCCGCCGCTGCAGGCGCGCGTATGGTGCATGTTTCGGCGATCGGCGCCGACGCGAACTCGTCATCGCGCTACGCGCGCGCCAAGGCCGCCGGCGAAAAGGCGGTGCTGTCGGCGGTTCCCTCGGCCACGGTGCTGCGGCCTTCGGTCGTGTTCGGGCCCGAGGATGCGTTCACCAACCGCTTCGCGGCATTGGGGCGGATGTCGCCGGCGCTGCCGCTGATCGGCGGCGGGACCACCAAGCTGCAGCCGGTTTATGTCGGCGATGTCGCAACCGCCGTGGCGGACGCCGCCGACGGCAAGACGAGGGCTGGCGGAGTTTACGAACTCGGCGGTCCGGAAGTGCTGACCATGCGCGAGATCATGGAAATCATTCTTACGACCATCGGACGCAAGCGCATGCTGGTATCGCTGCCGTTCGGGCTTGCGAAATTGCAGGCGCTGTTCCTGCAGTTCGCGCCGGGGCCGCTGCAACTCACCCCCGATCAGGTCGAGCTTCTGCGCAGCGACAATGTCGTGTCGGAAGCGGCAAAGGCCGCCGGGCTCACCCTGGAAGGTCTCGGAATTGTGCCGGATTCGCTGCAAGCGATCGCGCCGCAATATCTCTGGCGCTTCCGCAAGGCCGGACAATTTTCGCATAACGGCGCTTAAAATCTCGCCGTCGTCCTGGACAAGTGAGCCAACGGGTCGCGCGAACGCGCGCCCGATGACAGGCTCCGCGAACGCGATCCGGGACCCATACGCCGCGGCCCATCGGTTTTGAGCGCGGCGGCCAGACGCCTTCTTTCAACAACTCGCTTCGGTGGTTATGGGCCCCTGCTTTCGCAGGGGCGACAGAAGTTGTCTACCGCCCCATCGCCAGCGCGATCAGGCCGAGCGTGCCGACGATGACGCGCCACCATGCGAACAGCGCGAAGCCGTGGCGGGTGACATAATTGAGGAACGTCTTCACCACGATGATCGCGGTGATGAACGACACCACGAATCCGATCGCCACGATCCCCAAGTGGTCGGCGGTCATTTCGCCGCGGTTCTTGTAAAAATCGTAGACGAAGGCGCCGATCATGGTCGGGATCGCCAGGAAGAACGAGAACTCCGCCGCCGCGCGCTTCTCGGCGCCAAGCAGCATCGCCGCGACAATGCTGGCGCCGGAGCGTGAAACCCCGGGGATCATCGCCAGACACTGCGCGAAGCCGATCCACAGATAGGTGAGCAAGGGAAATTTCGTCGCGTCGTGCTCATGCGGCTTGTGATCGATCTGATCGACCCACAACAGAATGGCGCCGCCGACGATCAGCGAAAAACACACCACCCACGGATTGAACAGAACTTCCTTGATGTACTTGCCGGCAATCAAGCCGATGATCACGGCGGGCAGAAACGCCACCAGCACGCCGATCACGAAACGGCGGTCGTCGGCATTGGAGAACATGCCGAGCGCGATTTTCGACAGTTTGACAAAGTAGATGGCTAGGATCGCAAGGATCGCCCCGAGCTGGATCAGAACCGTAAAACTGTTCCAGAAATTGCCGTGCCCGAGATCGAAGAACCGCTCCGCCAGCAGGAGGTGGCCGGTCGAGGACACCGGCAAAAACTCGGTGACGCCCTCGATGATCCCGAGAATCACCGCCCGCAACGAATCAGACATCATGGTCTAGTGCTCCAATTCCGAAGTTCGCAAACAATCGCGGCAACCTCTGATGCGAACTTCGAAAATCAAAGGGGCACTAGCAACTTCACATTTTCTGGTGCGGCCTTTGAATTTGAAGTTCCTATGATGAGGTTACGGCGATACCGATAGGAACTTCAAATTCGCCGCACCAGCGCTCCAATTCCGAAGTTTGCGATTCGATTGCGGCGTATTTGATCGGTGCCGGCCGAAAAAAGCCGGGTTCTTCTCGCTTATTCGCCTGCTTGCCGCAACGTCAAAAAGTGCGAAAACACAGGTTGCCCCGGCCGCGAGCTTCGGTAGTTTGGCCCACTTGTGGCGTGACAAGCCGGTGTAGGGAGTTTCTTAAGACTGGAAATTTATCAAGGATTTCATGTTCACGCTGTTTCACCACCCGTTCTGCCCGCATTCTCGCTTCATTCGCCTCGTGCTCGGCGAATTGGGTCTGGAGCTGCGCCTGGTGGAGGAGCGGGTCTGGGAGCGGCGCGAGGCCTTTCTGCTGTTGAATCCGGCGGGCACGACGCCGGTATTGATCGCCGAGGGCCGGCCCGCGATTCCGGGCCCTGGCATCATCGCGGAATATCTCGATGAGACCCATGGCGATGCGATGGCGGAACGCCGGCTGTTGCCGCAAGCGACGAACGAACGCATCGAAGTGCGGAGGCTGATGGCCTGGTTCAACGAGAAATTTTTCGAGGAAGCCTCCAATCCGCTGGTCACCGAACGCATCTACAAGCGTTTCAAGAGTGAGGCTGACGGCGGCGGCCCGCCGGCGGCCGATGTGATGCGCGCGGCGAAGGCCAATGTGCGCTATCATCTGGCCTATATCGGCTGGCTGGCGCGGACGCGGAACTATCTCGCCGGCGACCGGCTCACCTACGCGGACCTCGCCGCCGCGGCGCATCTTTCGGCGATCGATTATCTGGGCGACGTGCCATGGATCGAGGACGACGCGGCAAAGGCCTGGTACGCGCGGGTAAAGTCCCGCCCCTCGTTCCGCCCGCTGTTGAGCGAATGGCTGGCGGGCGTGCCGGCGTCGCGGACATACGTGGACCTCGATTTCTGAATCAACGCCCTGGGATGAACTCCGAGTTCGTGGCGGCGGTGAACTCCCTCTCCCGTAGGGAGAGGGTTGGGGTGAGGGGTTACGCTCCCTCGATAAACCGGAACCCCTCACCCGGATCGCTGCGCGATCCGACCTCTCCCCCTGGGAAAGGTGAAGCACCAAGTCTGCTTCGATGAGTGAAGGACTTAAAACCGCGCTGATCCGTCAGGCGCGCGGGCTTGGCTTCGACTGCATCGGCGTGACCGATCCGGGTGCGATCGCCGGGCCGGCAAAGCATTTCCGCGAATTCCTCGAAACGAGCGCCCATGGCGACATGGACTGGCTCGCGGCAAATCCACAACGCCGCACCGATCCGCGCGTGCTGTGGCCGGGCGTCCGCTCGGTGATCATGTTAGGGGTCAATTACGGACCCGATGAGGATCCGCTTGTCATCCTGCAGCAGCGCACGCGCGGCGCGATCTCGGTCTATGCGCTGGGCGACGACTATCACGATGTGATCAAGAAGCGGCTGAAGATGCTGGCGCGATGGCTGATCGCGAGCTCCGGCTGTGAGGTCAAGGTGTTCGTCGACACCGCGGCCGTCATGGAGAAGCCGCTGGCGCAGGCGGCAGGAATCGGCTGGCAGGGCAAGCACACCAACCTGGTCTCGCGGGATTTTGGCTCCTGGCTTTTTCTCGGCGCGATCTTCACCGACGCCGATCTGCCGCGCGATCACGCCGACACCGATCATTGCGGCTCATGCCGGGCCTGTCTCGACATCTGCCCTACCGCCGCGTTTCCAGCGCCCTACAAGCTCGATGCGCGGCGCTGCATTTCCTATCTCACCATCGAAAACAAGGGGCCGATCCCGCGCGAGTTTCGCAAAGCCATCGGCAACCGCGTCTTTGGCTGCGACGATTGCCTCGCGGTCTGCCCGTGGAACAAATTCGCGCAAACCGGCCATGAAGCAAAGCTCGCCGCGCGCGAGGAATTGCGCGCGCCCGATCTGGCCGCGCTCGCCCGGCTCGACGATGCCGCGTTTCGCAGCCTGTTTGCAAAATCGCCGGTCAAACGCGTCGGCCGCGACCGCCTCATCCGCAATGTGCTGATCGCGATCGGCAACTCGAATGACCGCGCGCTGGCGGCGGAAGCCGAACGCCTGCTTGGCGATACAAACGCACTGGTTCGCGGCGCCGCGGTGTGGGCCTTGTCGCAATTGCTGGAGCCGGTGGAATTTGCCGCACTAGCGGCGGGCGAAGAGCCCGACGACAGCGTCGTTGCGGAATGGCGGCACGGCGCGGAGGATTTATCATCCGCCAGCCGGGAGGGCGACCGCCGACAGCGCAGCCGCCGTCCTTGACCGATAGGCCTCGAGCGTCAGTTCGGAATCGATCGCCTCGCGCATCGCGGCCATCGCCTGCCGGCGCAAACGAAGCTTGGCCGATTTGTGTATCGCCGCATGCAGGCCCCGCAGCGCGGAGAGAATCTCGGCCACCGCGCCGTCGATCGCGTCGGCGGGTACCACCCGATCTAGAAATCCGGCGACAACGGCGTCCTGCGGCTCGTACATCTCCCCGAGCGTCACCGTGCGGCTGAGCCAGGCCGGATGCAGCCGGCTCCGCGCCAATTCGATCGCAAAGCCGGGTGGGGTGATGCCGATCGCCACCTCGTTCAACCCCATGCGGAATTTCTCCAGCGCGCCGATGCGGACGTCGCACGCGAGCAGAAGAAACGCCCCCATCGGAAATGCGTGACCCTCCATGACGCCGACCGTGGGAGTGGGATGCGACATCAGCCGCAGCGCGAGTTCGGCGCCTGCTTTCACCATTTCCAGGCTGCGACCAGCATCATTGGCGGCGAAAACCTTGAGGTCGAAGCCGGCCGAAAAAATTCCGGGACACGCCGATCTCAGAACGACGATGGCCTGGTCCAGCTCGGCGCGATCCAGCGCCGCATTCAGATCGCCAAGCATGGCGCTCGACATCACGTTCACCTTGCCGTCGTCCATGGTGATGTGGGCGACGCCCGCCTCGCATCGATAGGTCACGCGCTCTGTCATTTGCTGTCTCCTTCTTGCGTTACGGAGGCGACGTTGACGACGCGATGTAGACCGGTCAATATAGACTCGGAACCAACGTTGGAGAGCGCATTGCCCGCGATTGCCAAGCACCGCAAACCGATCATCGACGCGGCGGTGACCTTGTTCCGCCGGCAAGGCTATGGCGGCACTGGCCTGGATGACATTGTCGACAGCAGCGGCGCGCCGAAGGGGTCGATCTACCATTACTTTCCGTGCGGGAAATCCTCGATCGCGGCCGCGGCCGTCGAGGAGGCCGGGCGCAGGGTTGCAGAAACGGTCGCCAAACTAGCGCGCGAAACGCCCTCTACCGGCGAGCTTCTGAAGGCGCATGCCCGGCTTCTTGCCGGATGGTTGCGCAAATCCGGATTTCGGGACGGCTGTCCGATCACCACGGTCCTGCTCGAGCTTGCGCCGAGAGACCGAACGGTCACGCATGCCGGCCGAGACGCCTATGCGGCCAGGCTCGGCATTCTGACCACAAAACTGGTCGCGGACGGGTTTACTCCGGCGCGCGCAGAGCGACTCGCCGGCCTTTGTGTTTCGGCGATTCAGGGGGCCCTTATCCAGGCGCGGGTGGAGCGAAGCGGCGCGCCGATCGAAATGGCCGCTGACGAATTGGCGAGAATGTTAGATGAAGTGGCCATCCGCTCGTCAGGAAATTTGGGGCAGCGGGCGAAAGCACCGAACCTCAGATAACGGGATCACCTCATCCCACCTCCGCCACCGCGGCGATAATCCGCGCGATGTCCTGCGGCCGCGACAGGCGATGGTCGCCGTCCTGGATCATGGTCAGCACCACATCGTCGGCCGGCAGCCGATGCGCCAGCGCGAAGGCGTGTCGCCATGGCACGTCGGGATCCCTTGCGCCTTGCAGGATGCGGACCGGACATCCCACCTCGATGGCGCTGCCGAGCAGGAGATGCCTACGGCCTTCCTCGATCAGACGGCGGGTGATCGGATAGGGGTCGCCATATTCCGAAGGCCGCAGCCACATTCCCGTGGTTTCGATTTGGCGCCTGACTTCGGGCGAAAAGCCCTTCCACATCAGCTCTTCGGTGAAATCGGGCGCCGGCGCGATCAGCACCAGGCCTGCGAGCGAGGCGGGGCTTGCCACCCGCCTCGCTATTTCGCGCGCCAGCAATAGCGCCATCCAGCCGCCCATCGAGGAACCAATCACGACCTGTGGCCCAGCGCAGTACTGCTCGAACACGGCCACGCTCTCTTCGAGCCAGCGCCCGATCGTACCGCTGACGAAATCGCCGCCGGATTCCCCATGGCCGGAATAGTCGAACCTGACACAGGCGCGATTTCGTTCAGAGGCCCATGCATCGAGCGCCAACGCCTTGGTGCCCTGCATGTCCGACTTGAAGCCGCCAAGCCAAAACAGCCCAGGCGAGCCCCCACCGCGGGCGCGGACCGCGATGCGGCGCGCCTCGTCTCCCTGGCCGACCTCGATGAAGGCAGGTTGCCGCCCGGTTGCAGCGGAACTGGTCATAGTCGGATCTCCGGTTGGCTCTGTTTGAGTGAGCGGGAGCGATCCGTCAACGGGACGCGCACAGGGTTACCTCAGCACTTGCGGAGCCAACCCTCGCCCTCTATGTCGACGGGTCCGAACATTCCCCGCCGCTAGTGTCCCGAATCCGAAGTTCGCACTCCCTTGCAGCACCCGCTTTCGCAAACTTCGGATTCGAAAGGACACTAGAAATCCATGATTTTAGTGTGGATTTGGTTCAGAAGTTCTCTTGATGAACTCGCCGCACCGGTGAAGAGAATTCTGAACCACCACACCAATCGTTGTTCGGCGTGACCAAAATGCCTCGCATTTGATCCTTTTTCGCAGGCCTCGATGCGAGTTCGCTTGCCCGCGAGGACTTATTCCTTCAAACTGCAATCTTCGTTCACAACTTAGGAGAGTTACCCATTCGCCGTCCCAATAGAGCCCCGCCCGCTGCCACCAAAGACGGGCCGCGCACCAATGATGATATCCGCAACGCACAGGTTCAGTTGATCGACCAGAACGGCGCCAATCAAGGCACCGTCGAGACAGTCGCTGCCATCAAGCTGGCGCTCGAAGCCGGCATGGACCTTGTCGAAATTTCGCCCAATACCAATCCTCCCGTTTGCAAGATCATGGACTACGGGAAATTCAAGTATTCGGCGCAGAAGAAGGCGGCTGAAGCCCGCAAGAAGCAGAAGATCGTCGAGATCAAGGAGATCAAGCTCCGGCCGATGATCGACGACCATGATTACGACGTGAAGATGCGCGCCATGCAGCGGTTCTTCGAGGAAGGCGACAAGGTCAAAGTCACCTTGCGCTATCGCGGCCGCGAAATGGCGCATCAGGAAATCGGCACCAAGCTCCTCGACAAGGTCAAGACCGACGTCGCGGAGTTTGCCAAGGTCGAGCAGGACGCCCGTTTCGAGGGCCGTCAGGTCGTGATGGTTCTGGCGCCGCGCTGATTCGCCCCTCACTTCTCAACTTGTCATCCCCGCCTGATGCGCATTCGCGCACGGCGCGGGGGACATGGCTGCCGCCGCCGGCGGATGAAAGGCGACCGCCCGAGACGGTTAAGGGCGCGCTGCTGGTCGTGCGATCCGATTTCGCGGTTCAGCGTTGCCAATCCGGTCCGCTTCTGCCATAAGCGCGACCTTCATCGCCCGGCTGATCAAGGGCTGCCGTGGCGATGGCTGTGCGGGTTGTCGCGTCTCGCGAAAAACCAAGTACTTTCAACGCTCTAACGAGCATTTCAGCCGGGAAGCCGCCGCTTTGGGCGCGTTTTTTCTGCGGCCAACAGGAGAGCCAAATGCCCAAGCTGAAGACCAAATCGGGCGCCAAAAAGCGCTTCAAGGTGACTGCCAACGGCAAGGTGATGCATGCCCAGCGCGGCAAGCGCCACGGCATGATCAAGCGGACGAAGAAGCAGATTCGTCAGCTCCGCGGCACCCGCGTGCTGTTCAAGACCGACGGCGACAACGTCAAGAAATACTTCCTGCCGAACGCCTGATCGCTGCTCTCCCGAGCCGCGTCCGCGCGGCCCTCCCGTCACCCATTTTTCCATGAAGGAGACCAGTCATGTCTCGCGTCAAACGCGGTGTGACCTCTCACGCCAAGCACAAGAAAGTCTACAAGGCCGCCAAGGGTTTTTATGGCCGGCGCAAGAACACGATCCGCGCCGCCAAGCCTGCGGTCGAAAAGGCCGGCCAATACGCCTTCCGCGACCGTAAGCGCAAGAAGCGCACCTTCCGCGCGCTGTGGATCCAGCGGATCAACGCCGCCGTGCGCCCGTTCGGCATGACCTACAGCGTGTTTATCAACGGCCTTTCCAAGTCGGGCATCGTCGTGGACCGCAAAGTGCTGTCGGATCTCGCGATCACCGAGCCGGCGGCCTTCCAGGCGATCGCCGAAAAGGCCAAGGCGGCGCTGGCCGCATGAGGCGAAGTCGTTAGCGGCCAAGTGAGGGTTGAGCCACCTTCAGCGCCCGGCGCGAGTAACGCTGGGCGACCTCGGCCCGGCAAAAGGCGGTGAACCAGCGATACATGGTGCCGTGCTCGTTCTCGTATTTTGCGGTCGCAGAGCCTCACAGCAGTCAGAGATCAAAACCGTGTCCGACCTCGCAACGCTCGAAAAATCCATCCTTGAGCAGATCGCCGCCGCGGGCGATGAGCCCGCGCTGGAAGCCGTGCGCGTCGCGGCGCTCGGCAAGAAGGGCTCAATCTCCGCGCTATTGGCAACGCTCGGCAAGATGTCGCCCGATGAGCGCAAGACGCAAGGCGCCGCGATCAACCTCGCCAAGGACAGGGTCACGGAGGCTCTGACCGCGCGCCGCGACATCCTGAAATCTGCAGCCCTTGACGCCCGGCTTGCATCCGAGACCATCGACGTCACGCTTCCCCTGCGCGAGGCCCTCACAGATGAGGGCCGGATTCATCCGCTCAGCCAGGTGATGGATGAACTGACGGCGATCTTCGCCGATATGGGATTTGCGATCGCCGAAGGTCCCGACATCGAAACCGACGACTACAATTTCACCAAGCTGAATTTTCCCGAAGGCCATCCGGCGCGGGAAATGCACGACACGTTTTTCTTCAATCCGAAGCAGGACCCTGGGGCGAGCGGCTCGCGCATGTTGTTGCGCACCCATACTTCGCCGGTGCAGGTGCGCACGATGCTGACGCAAAAGCCGCCGATCCGCGTGGTTTGTCCGGGGCGAACCTACCGGATCGATTCCGACGCCACGCATACGCCGCAGTTCCACCAGGTCGAAGGCCTTGTCATCGACAAGGGCTCGCATCTCGGCCACCTCAAATGGATCCTGCACGAATTCTGCATGGCCTTCTTCGAGGTCGATCACATCAACATGCGCTTCCGCCCCTCGTTCTTTCCGTTCACCGAACCCTCGCTCGAGGTCGACATCCAGTGCCGGCGCGACAAGGGCGAAATCCGCTTCGGCGAGGGCGAGGATTGGCTCGAGATTCTCGGCTGCGGCATGGTGCATCCCAATGTGCTGCGCGCCTGCGGCATCGATCCTGACGTCTATCAGGGCTTTGCCTGGGGCTTGGGCATCGACCGCATCGCAATGCTGAAATACGGCATGTCCGACCTGCGGCAATTGTTCGAGAACGACGTACGCTGGCTCAGTCACTATGGCTTCAAGCCGCTCGACGTCCCGACGCTCGCGGGAGGATTGAGTTCGTGATGGTCGTCGGGTTTGGATTTGTGAACGTCGAGACTGCCTTTGCGGAGATAGCCCCCACCATGGTCCTCCCCCGCAAGCGGGAGAGGGAGCGGGTTCCGTTCAGAGCTAACGCCATTGCTCATGAAATCTCGGTTTCAAGCACTTGCAAGGATACCGACAAGCCATCCATCCGGCATGTTGCGCGCCCTCTCCCGCTTGAGGGGGAGGGTTGGGGTGGGGGTCTCGCGGCATCGGGGGTATCAATGGCCGAACAAAAAAGCCCGACCTGGAAGGTGCCTTCCAAACTGCGCTCGAATGCGCGGGTGCTCCGAAGAAACTCAACCGATGCCGAACGACTCCTTTGGTCCGAGTTACGGAATCATCGCCTCAACGGCGCGGGTGTCCGGCGTCAGGTCCCGATCGAAAAATACATCGCTGATTTCGTTTGCCACGCAGCGCGGCTGGTGATCGAGCTTGACCGCGGACAGCATTTTTCCGATCAGGCCGAAAAGCTAGATACCCAACGCTCAGCCCTGATTGAGGCTAAGGGATTTCATGTTCTTCGCTTCAGCAATCACGACGTGATGACAAATCGCTTAGGTGTGCTCGAAACGATTGCAGCAACCGTTGCGGAGAGAGCCCCCACCCTAACCCTCCCCCGCAAGCGGGAGAGGGGACAAGAGAAGCCGATGTCATGAAATTCTCCCTCTCCTGGCTGAAGGAGCATCTCGACACCGAAGAGTCCGTCGAGAAGCTCGCCGACAAGCTCACGATGATCGGGCTTGAGGTCGAGAACATCGAGGACAAGGCGAAGGCGCTGGCGCCGTTTAGCATCGCGCGGGTGATTTCCGCCGAGCAGCATCCCAACGCCGATCGCTTAAGGGTCTGCATGGTCGACACCGGCAATGGCGCCGCGCCCGTGCAGGTCGTCTGCGGCGCGCCGAACGCGCGTGCCGGCCTCATCAGCGTGTTCTCGCCGCCCGGTAGCTATATTCCCGGCAAGGACATCACCTTGGGCGTAGGCACTATCCGCGGCGTCGAAAGCCGCGGCATGCTGTGTTCGGCCGCAGAGTTGCAAATTTCCGAAGACCACGACGGCATCATGGAATTGCCGACCGACGCCCCGATCGGCGCTGCTTACGCGCAGTGGGCCGGACTCGGCGATCCCGTGCTTGAAATCAACCTGACCCCGAACCGGCAGGATTGCACCAGCGTGCACGGCATCGCGCGCGATCTTGCCGCCGCCGACATGGGCAAGTTCAGGGATCCCGTCATCAAAGCGATCAAGGGTGAATTCCCTTGTCCTGTGAAAGTCACGGTCGAGGACGAAAGCCTGTGCCCGGGCTTTGCGCTGCGGCTGGTGCGCGGCGTCAAGAACGGCGCCTCGCCGGAATGGCTGCAAAGGCGCCTGACCTCGATCGGCTTGCGGCCGATCAACGCGCTGGTCGATATCACCAACTTCATGACCTACGACCGCGGCCGGCCGCTGCATGTGTTCGACGCGGCGAAAGTGACGGGCCATCTCACCGTGCGCCCCGCGCGCGACGGCGAGACGCTGCTCGCGCTCGACGGCCGCACCTACACGCTCGACAGCCAGGTTTGCGCGATCGCCGACGAAAACGGCGTTGAGTCGCTCGCCGGCATCATGGGCGGCGAGGCCTCAGGCTGTTCGGATGCGACCACCGATGTGCTGATCGAATCGGCGCTGTGGAACGAAATCAACATCGCCCATACCGGCCGCAAGCTCGGCATCAACTCGGATGCACGGTATCGTTTCGAGCGCGGCGTCGATCCGGCCTTCATGGTGCCGGGGCTGGAGATGGCGACGCGGCTGGTGATGGAGATTTGCGGCGGGACGCCGTCGGATAATGTGGTCGTCGGCAAGACCTTCGGCGACGATCGCGTGATCGATTTCCCGACGATGGAAGTGAAGCGTCTTGTGGGCATCGACGTCCCCTTTCCGGAGATGAAACGCATCCTCGGCCGTCTCGGCTTTATGGTGGCCGGCAGCGGCGCGGTGGTGAAGGTCGCGGTGCCCTCGTGGCGATCGGACGTGCACGGCAAGGCCGATCTCGTCGAGGAAATCGTGCGCATCGTCGGCGTCGACAAGGTGCCGATGACGCCTTTCGAGCGCGGCGACGACCCCCGCAAACCCGTCCTAAAGCCGATCCAATTGCGTACCCGACGCGCCAAGCGCGCGCTCGCCGCGCGCGGCATGGTCGAGGCGGTGACGTGGTCGTTTATCTCCAAGCCACACGCCGAATTGTTCGGCGGCGGCAACAGCGAGCTCGCGCTCGCCAATCCCATCGCCTCGGATATGTCCGACATGCGGCCGAGCCTGTTGCCGGGTCTGATTGCCGCGGCGCAGGCCAATGCCGATCGCGGCTTCGGCGATGTCGCGCTGTTCGAGGTCGGCCAGGTATTCAGGGGCGATCGACCGGAAGACCAACTCACTGCGGCGTCCGGCGTGCGCCGCGGCTTTGCGTCCTCGCAAGGGCTCGGGCGGCACTGGTCCGGCTCGGCCGCCGCCGATGCGCTCGACGCCAAGGCCGACGCCTTTGCGACGATTTCCGCCGCCGGCGCGCCGATGCAGGCGTTGCAAATCGCGTCCGGCGGGGCGCCCTGGCTGCATCCCGGACGTTCCGGCACCATCCAGATTGGCCCGCAAAATGTGCTCGGCTATTTCGGCGAACTACATCCGCGTGCGCTTCAAGCGCTCGGTGCCGACGGGGCGATGGTTGCTTTTGAAGTCATTCTCGATCGCATCCCCGAAGCCAAGCAGAAGCCGACCCGCGCCAAGCCGGTGCTTGAGCTATCGGCCTTCCAGCCGGTGTCGCGCGATTTCGCCTTCATCGTCGATCGCAGCGTCAAGGCCGCCGATATCGTGCGCGCGGCGCTCGGTGTCGACAGGAAACTGATCGCGGCGGTAACGGTGTTCGACGTTTACGAGGGCAAGGGCATCGACGACGGCAAAAAGTCCGTCGCCATTGCGGTAACGATGCAGCCGCGCGAGAAGACCATGACCGACCAGGAGATCGAGGCGGTCGCTGACAAGATCGTGGCCGAGGTCAACAAGAAGACCGGCGGCGTGCTGCGCTAGTTCGCTTTTCAGTCTTCCTGAACAAGCAGATCAAGCGGCACCTTTAGCACGTTCGCGATGAGCCTAAGGGCCGCCACCGTGCCAACGCGTCGGCCGTTTTCAATGTCCGAAATATGGCCTTGGCTTAGATTTGTCTTGAAGGACAAGTACATCTGAGTGACGTCGCGCCATTCGCGCAGTACCCGAACGGCATTCTCACCGCCGGCAATGCGATCAACAACATCTTTCGGCAATAGCGGACCCCCGCTGGCTATTTCCTTGCGCGCCCGCGCGACAACGCGCGCGGTGCCCGCATCCTCATCAGCCTCGGACGCCTTGGCGACTAAAAGCTCGTAGTCCTTTCTCGGAAGAATCGCGACTTCGCCACGCGGCGTTTTCTGAAATCGAACACTCATGACAGCCTCTCAATCATAAATATCTCGCCGGTGCCCGACCGCAGCGACAATGACTGTGCCCTGACCTTCGTAGAAGATTACACGCCAGTCACCGACCCGAAGCCGCATACCTTCGCGCCCCTTAAGACGCTTCACGTCGCCATGCCCCGTTGTCGCAAAGTCTGTCAGATGCTTGTCGATCCGACTGCGGACGTCGGGCGCGAGTTTCGCCCACTGACGAGCACTTGTGGCAGTGAAAGCGATCGGCCTCATGCGATAATATCGCATATCGCGATATTATCGTCAAGCCCATTCGCGATATCGGTTGCCTCACGCACCTCGACGGCGCCCTTTCGGCGCGCGTTGGGGCGCCGTCGCCGGTTCGCTGAGCGCGCCGATTTTTTTCAGCGCAGCTTCCGCGGCGCGCTCGCCGCTTTCCCAAGCGCCGTCGACCGTGCCCCACAGGGTCTCGTGGATCGCTTCGCCGGCGAGGAACACGTTGCCGATCGGCTCGGTGAGGATTTTCCGAGACGGCTGCCCGCCGGGCGGGGCCACCGACATCGCGCCGAGCACAAACGGCGAAGCGTTCCACCGCGTCGCACTCGATTTCTTGACGGCCCCCGCAATGTCGCTGCCGAACAGCTTGCCCAGCCATTCCACCGCGAACGCGACCATCGCCTTTTCGCCCTGGGCCGCAAGATCGCGGCCGAGCGAGCCGGCGACATCGACCGTGCACAGCGAGGATCCCCCGATATTGGCGGACAACAGCGCCGTGCGGGTAGAATTGCTCTGCTCGATGATGGCGTCGTCGCGCGAAAGGCCGAACGGGTTTCCCGGCAGTTGCAGCGCGATGCGATCGTAACTGCCGAGATTCAATTTTGCGGCGGCATCGAGGTGACGCTTGGGAAGCTCGGGCGTGAATTTGATATTCCCCGCCGCAAGCACATTGCTCGACACCGTGACGACGGCGGCGCGCGCGGCGATCTTGCCGGCGGGCGTCTCCACCGCGACATCGCGGCCGCTCCAGGCGATTTGGCTCACCGGCGTCGACAACGCCTGCGGAAGGGACTCTGCCAGCCTGGCCATCAAGACGCCCAGCCCCTGGCGGCAACCGATCGCCGCATTGCGGTCCTGCGCACGCGCCTTGTCCAAGACCGAAATGTCCCGCAAGTCCTTGCCCGTGGCGTTGGCGCCGAGCACGAATTCCGCCGTCCCGGCCCAGTCGCCGAGATCCTTTGGCAGCACCGAGGCGCAGGAAACATCGGTCTTGCCGCGCGAGGCGTCGTCGATGGCGCGGTTGGCGCGCACCAGCGCGGCCAAAAATTCCTCGGTTTCTCCGGCGCGCGCGTAGCGCTGGCCGACGCGGATTTTCTGGCCGACGGGGGCCGTGAAGATATCGAGGCCCGCACTGCGCGCGAGCTTGACCATCGGGTTGGTCTCGGGGTTGTGCAGCCATCGCGCGCCACGATCGAACGCCACGTCGAATGTTGCGGTATCGGTGAGGCATCGTCCGCCGATCCGGGCGGCCGCTTCGACCAGAATGACCTTGCGATTTGCGGCCTGGACGCGCCGCGCTGCGGCGATACCGGCGCCGCCGGCGCCGATCACCACAATATCGGCCTCCCGCGGCAATGGCGCGCCCCACGCACGGCCACCAAGGCCCGGCGCCAGCGCCATAGCGGCCGCCGAGGCCGACAATAGATCGCGCCGCGTCATTGCCATGTCATGGTTTCCGGAGTTTTGAGAAGCGCTGAGAACATCCCGCGAACTTGCCGCATCCGGGCCCAAGCGGCAACGTCATGGTGAATCAATCATGATTGATCTCCGATTTGCATGAACTAAATTGCAACGGCTTTCGACCATGATAAGGATCGAAAAATGCGGTCGGAAGGGCCGCCGGGGGGAAGACACTTTCATGGGCTTGATGCTCGATACGGTCGGCAAGTGGATCGCTTCCTATCTTCAAAAGGAAGTGCCCGGCTATGAGCCGTTCACGCCGAGCGACCCGGAGCATCTGCGCGGCATCATCCAGCCGGGCGATGTGCTGCTGGTCGAGGGCAACAACCGGGTTTCCGGCATCATCAAATACCTGACCCAGTCGACATGGTCGCATGCGGCGCTGTTCGTCGGCCCGATCGAGGGCGCGACCGAGCCCGACGGCGAGCCGCATGTGCTGATCGAGGCCAATATCGGCGAGGGCGTGACCTCGGCGCCGCTGTCGAAATATTTCGCCTATCACACGCGGCTGTGCCGGCCGGTCGGCCTGATGTATGAGGACCGCTACACGGTGTGTCGCTACGCCATCAACCGGATCGGCTTCGGCTACGATACCAAGAATATTCTCGATCTGATGCGCTTTCTGATCCCGCTGCCGATCCCACAGCGCTGGCGGCGGCGGATGATCGCGTTCGGTTCGGGCGACCCCACCAAGATCATCTGCTCGGCGCTGATCGCGCAGGCGTTCGACGCCGTGCGCTACCCGATCCTGCCCAAGATCACCCGCGCCGCCAGCCGCAAGGCCCGCCGCGAAATCCTGCATATCCGCGATTCCTCGCTCTACATGCCGCGCGATTTCGACATCTCGCCCTATTTCGAAATCGTCAAACCCACCATCGTGCACGGCTTCGACTACACCGCCCTGCATTGGGCGGACAAGCAGAAGCCGCTCCAGGAGGTAGCCGGCGAATTCGGTACGTTTCCAGAAACGCTCGCGCCGCCACTTGCTCCTGAAGCGTTTGACCAGGAAGCGCCGCTTCCTGCTGCGGAAATAATCGTGACCGTCGAGACCACGGTGATCGAACACATCACCGTCACCGAGTATGCGTCCAAGCCGAACAAGGACGA
>DATGGY010000029.1:0-21006 GCA_035308285.1 Bradyrhizobium sp.
GCGGCCGCAGGTTATCGCATGGGCGTGTCGGAGCTGGTCGAGGCGAGGGCCAGACAGGCGAAGGCGCATGGCGTCGATGGCATCGTGTGTTCGCCCGAAGAGGCCGGCGCCTTGCGCAAGATCGTGGGCGATCAGATTTGCCTGGTGACCCCCGGCATCCGTCCGGCGGGCGCGGCGACCGGCGACCAGAAGCGCATCATGACGCCGGCGCGCGCGATTTCCGCAGGCTCGGATTATCTCGTGGTGGGACGGCCGGTGACCGAAGCCGAAGATCCGAAGGCGGCGGCGCAAGCCATCCAGGCCGAGATCGCTCACGCGCTGGGCTGAACAGGCAAGGGAGAGATACAAGATGGCGAAAGGCTACTGGATCGCCCGCATCGATGTGCACAACCCGGAGGGTTACAAGGACTATGTCGCGCAGAACGGCCCGGTACTTGCCAAATACGGCGCCAGGTTTCTGGTGCGGGCCGGCAAGCATGTGCCCAAGGAAGGCTCTTCGCCGCCGCGCAATGTGGTGATCGAATTCAAGGATTATGAGACCGCGATCGCATGCTACAACTCCCCCGAATATGTCCGCCTGGTCGCGATCCGCAGCCCCTATGCCGAAGGCGATCTCGTGATCATCGAGGGCTATGACGGTCCGCAGCCAGGAGCCTGACGGGGTACCTGATGGAGTGCCTGATCGGTTGCCGGAACGGCCGGCGGCGGCTATACGGCAAGGGTGAGGCCTGAAACATGTCCGACATGCGCTTGATCGTTGCGGGAGCGGGCGGCCGAATGGGCCGTGCGCTGACGCGCGTCATCTCAGAGACCGAGGGCGCAGTGCTGACCGGTGCGCTGGAAGCGCCGGCCTCCGAACTGCTCGGCAAGGACGCCGGCGTGCTTGCCGGCCTGCCCGCCAACGGCGTGGAGCTGTCGGCCGATCTCTGGACCATGTCGGCCAATGCCGACGCCATCCTCGATTTCACCGTGCCCGGCGCCACCATCGCCAACGTCGCGATTGCCGCCCAGCGCGGCATCGTTCACGTCATCGGCACCACCGGTCTTTCCGCTTCCGACGATGCCGTGATCAAGAGCGTCACCTCGCGCGCCATCGTGGTCAAGTCGGGCAATATGAGCCTCGGCGTCAATCTTCTGGCCGCGCTGGTGAAGCGGGTGGCGCAGTCGCTGGACGAGAGTTTCGACATCGAGATTTTGGAGATGCATCACCGCGCCAAGATCGATGCGCCGTCCGGCACGGCCCTGATGCTCGGCGAGGCCGCCGCCGCGGGCCGCAAGATTGCGCTCGAAGCTCATTCGGCGCGCGGACGCGACGGCGTCACCGGCGCGCGCCGCGCCGGCGACATCGGCTTTGCATCGTTGCGCGGCGGCACCGTCACCGGCGACCACAGCGTGATCTTTGCCGGCGCCATGGAGCGCATCGAGCTCACCCACCGCGCCGAGGACCGCACCATGTTCGCGCAAGGCGCGGTGAAGGCCGCATTGTGGGCGCGCGGCAAGAAGCCCGGGCTCTACACGATGGCCGACGTGCTCGGGCTCGGTGATTTCTGACAAACTTTAGTTCAAACGGAACGCGACAATGAGCGATCGTCTTCTCGTGCTGCTGCGTCACGGCCAGAGCGAATGGAATCTGAAAAACCTCTTCACCGGCTGGAAGGATCCCGACCTGACGCAGAAGGGCATTGCGGAGGCCATAGATGCCGGCCGCAAATTGAAGGCGCAGGGGTTCATCTTCGACATCGCCTTCACCTCGGTGCTGTTACGGGCGCAGCATACGCTTGACCTGACGCTCGCCGAGCTTGGCCAGAGCGGCATTCCCGTCCGCAAGCACCTTGCCCTTAACGAACGCGACTACGGCGATCTGTCCGGCCTCAACAAGGACGACGCCCGCAAGAAATGGGGCGAGGCGCAGGTGCATGTCTGGCGGCGGTCCTATGACGTGGCGCCGCCCGGCGGCGAAAGCCTGAAAGACACGTTGGCCCGCACGCTGCCCTATTACGTGCAGGAAATTCTTCCCAGCGTGCTGCGCGGTGAGCGCACATTGGTCGTGGCGCACGGCAATTCGCTGCGTGCGCTGATTATGGTGCTGGAGAAGCTTTCGCCCGAAGGCATTCTGGCGCGCGAACTCGCAACCGGCGTGCCGGTGATCTACCGGCTCAACGCCGACGCCACCGTCGCATCGAAGCTCGACCTGGCGGAATGAGCGGGGCGGCGGTTCTCGTCATTGCGAGCCAACGGGTCGCGCGAATGCGCGCCCGATGATAAACTCCGCGAGGCAATCCATAGTGCCGCAAAAAGAAGATGGATTGCTTCGTCGCTTTGCTCCTCGCAATGACGGACAGATCTGTGAGGGCTCCTAATGCATCCCCACCTGACCGGCTTCCCAGCCGATCATCGCCTGCTTGCGGGTGATGCCCCAGTGATAGCCGGTCAGTGCGCCGCTCTTGCCGAGCGCGCGATGGCAGGGCACCACAAACGAGATCGGGTTCTTTCCGACCGCGGCGCCGACGGCGCGTGAGGCCTTGGGGCTTTTGATCTTGTTGGCGATGTCGGAGTAGCAGACCGCGCGGCCCATCGGGATTTTCAACAGCGTCTCCCACACCCGGACCTCGAAATCGGTTCCAATCAAAGTGACGCGCAGCGGCTGGTCCGGCCGCCAGAGTTTCTTGTCGAAGATGCGCTGCGCCAGCGCCGCGGTACCGGCATGGTTCTCGGCATAGGACGCCCGCGGCCAGCGCCGCTGCATGTCGGCAAGCGCCGCCTGCTCTTCGCCGGGATCGGCGAACGCCAGACCCGCGAGACCCCGTCCGCTCGCGATCACGACCGCGGTGCCAAACGGGGAGGGGTGGAAGCCAAAGCGCAGCGTCATGCCGGCGCCGCCATTCTTCCATTCACCCGGCGACATCGCCTCATGGGTGACGAACAGATCGTGCAGCCGGCCGGGCCCGGAAAGTCCGGTCTCGAGCGCGGCGTCGAGCACGCTTGCCGAATCGCGCAACAGACCCTTGGCATGGTCGAGCGTCAGCGCCTGCATGAATGCCTTTGGCGTCAACCCGGCCCAGCGGCGGAACAGATGGTGGAGTTCGTCGGGCGTGACGCCGGCAGCGTCGGCTACCGATTCGATCGTGGGCTGCCGGCGCCAGTGCTCCGAGATAAAGGCGATGGCGCGGCGCACCGAATCATAGTCGCGTAGCGCGGCGTTCTGTGGGCCAGGCTTGGCGAGGCGATGGTCATGGATTGCAAGGTTCATCATGCGGTCTGATGTAGGTGGGCCAGGGCGTCTAAACCACCCGATTCCTGATTCTGATTCATGTTACTGGATTATAGGTCGGGCCGCGCCGGGCGGCCTGGAGCGCTGCCACTAAGGCATTGGCAAAGTTTGCCTTTTCGGCTGGACTCAAGAAGCTGCCGATGGCGACCCGGCGGCCCCGGGAGACCAGATAAAGCTTCTCGACGCCATATTCGGGGTGGCTCTTGCGGTCGAGCTGCACCCACAGCGGATTGAGTACGAATTCCATCACATGGCCGCGGTGGCTCGTTCGGCGCAAACGCAGTTCTGACGGCGTCACCCGGATTTCCTCGCTCGCTTTGGCGCGGCGGAAATTGATCCGGAACGCCAAGTAGATCGCCAGTACGTCGAGGCCGAAAAAGCCAACCACCGGCCAGGCACCCATCAACAGGAATGCAAGCCCAGCGGCGAAGCTGATCACGCTGACAAACGCCATCACCACCAGAAAACCGCTGCGATTAAGCGAGCGGTGCGGCGTCAGCAGCGCCGAAAACAATTCGGGCTGTGGGTGAAGATCAAAATCATTGCCTGCGGTCATGGCGTATCAGTATACCCAAAGCATGCCGAAAATCACCCGCCGTCATCAGCCTAAATCGAAGCCTGCGAAGGCCCGACGCACCAGGAAATCCGCCAAGAAACCCGGCAAGAAAACCGCCAAGCGAATTGTGACCAAACCGCAGCGCGCGCCGGCGAGGGCCAAAAAGCCAAAACGCTGGACCCCGGCGGAAGTTCATGAGGCCTTTAGCCGCTTTCGCAAAGCCAACCCCGAGCCGAAGGGCGAGTTGGAGCATCTCAACCCGTTTACTTTATTGGTTGCGGTCGTGCTCTCGGCGCAGGCGACCGATGCCGGCGTCAACCGAGCGACGCGCGCGCTGTTTGCGGTTGCCGACACGCCGCAAAGGATGCTGGCGCTCGGCGAAGAACGATTGCGCGACACCATCAAGACCGTCGGGCTCTACCGCACCAAGGCCAGGAACGTCATCGCGCTGTCGGAAAAGCTGATCAATGAATTCGGCGGCGAGGTGCCGCGCACCCGCGCCGAAATCGAATCCCTGCCGGGCGCCGGGCGCAAGACCGCCAATGTCGTGCTCAACATGGCGTTCGGCGAGCACACCATGGCGGTCGATACCCATGTTTTTCGCGTCGGCAACCGCACCGCCCTCGCGCCGGGCAAGACGCCGCTCGAGGTCGAGCTCGGGCTTGAGCGCGTGATCCCACCCGAATTCATGCTGCACGCCCATCACTGGCTGATCCTGCACGGCCGTTACACCTGTCTGGCGCGCAAGCCGCGCTGCGAGGTCTGCCTGATCAACGATCTCTGTCGCTGGGGCGAGAAGACAGTGTGACAGCGCGACCGCTTGCTGCGCCGTCATCCTGAGGGGCCACGCACTTGCGTGGCGTCTCGAAGGATGGCCGCATCGGGGCCTCATGGTTCGAGACGCGCGAAGACGCGCTCCTCACCATGAGGACGACAAGCACCTGCGCTGACCCTTGTCGGCGGAACAAGCCAAGCCTAGGCTCCCGAAAGCGCACAAGGTCCAGCTCAAGGGCCGCGTGGATTTCGGGAGAGACGCCATGCGATTACCGTTTGCACTTGTCGTGGCTTTGGCGGCCGCGAGCTTTGCTGCGCCTTTCGCGCAGGCGCAGATTTCCGACGACGTCGTCAAGATTGGCGTGCTCAACGATCAATCGGGGCTTTACGCGGATTTGGGCGGTCCCGGCTCGGTGGTCGCAGCAAAGATGGCGGTTGAGGATTTCGGCGGCACCGTGCTCGGCAAGCCGGTCGAGATCGTTTACGCCGATCATCAGAACAAGTCCGACGTCGGCGCGGCAATCGCGCGCGAGTGGTTCGAGGTCGGCAAGGTTGACATGGCGATCGGGTTTGACCATTCGGCGGTGGCGCTGGCGGTCGAGCAGCTCGCGGCGGAGAAAAACCGGATCGCGATTGCGGGCGCAGTCGGCAGTACGGCTTTCACCGGCAAGTCATGCACGCCCACCGAAGCATCCTGGATCTATGATAGTTACGCGCTGACCACGAGCCTTGCCAAAGCGATCGTGGCGGAAGGGCGCGACACCTGGTTCTTCATCACGGTCGATTATGCCTTCGGCCATTCGCTCGAGGCCGATGCGACGGCGGCGGTCAAGGCCGCCGGTGGAAAGGTGTTGGGCAGCGTGCGTCATCCGCTCAACACCGCGGATTTCAGTTCTTATCTGCTTCAGGCGCAGGCTTCGGGGGCGAAGGTCGTGGCGTTTGCCAATGGCGGCGGCGACATGGTCAATGGCACCAAGCAGGCGAACGAGTTCGGCTTGACGAAAAATCAGACCATCGTCTCGCTGCTGGTGTTCATTTCCGACGTGCACAGCATGTCGCTTCAATCAGCCCAGGGGCTGAAATTCGTCACCGCGTTCTACTGGGACCGCAACGAGGAGACCCGCGCCTGGTCGAAGCGCTTCTTTGAGCGGCACGGCAGGATGCCGACCATGTCTCAAGCAGCGGTCTATTCGGCAATCCGCCATTATCTCGGCGCCATCGCCGCCGCCGGCACCGACGAGGCCAAGGCCGTAATGACGAAGATGCGCGAGCGGCCCGTGAATGATTTCTACGTCAGGAATGGAAGGCTTCGCGAGGACGGCCGTCTGGTCCATGACATGTATTTCGCGCAGGCGAAAACGCCGTCGGAATCAAAGGGGCCCTGGGATTATTACAAGGTCCTCGCGACCATCCCCGGCGATCAGGCCTTCCGGCCGCTTGCCGAGGGCGGCTGCCCGCTGGTGGCGCATTGAGAGGCCCCGCGGTCAACTAACACCTTCGTCATGCCCGGCCTTGTGCCGGGCATCCACGTCTTCTCCAACCATCGATAGCCAAGACGTGGATGGCCGGGACGAGCCCGGCCATGACGACTAAGCATGAGGTCACCCCACCGGCATGCCGCGCCGGCGCGCGGGCTCGAGCAGTTCCGGCCGCGATCCGCTCAGGCGCTTGTGCATGTGAACCATGAACGCCATGCCGAACAATGGCGTCGCCAGATTGACGATCGGGATCGAGACGAAGGTCGCAATGATGAGGCCGGCCGTGAACACGGTCGCGGCGTGGTCCCGGCGCATCGCCTTGGCTTCTGCTGCGTTACGGAACCGCATCGCCGCGAGTTCGAAATATTCCCGCCCCAACAGCCATGCGGTCGCGATGAAGAATGCAAGGAAGCCCGCGCCGGCGACAAACACGAACGGCAACGCGATCAGATAGACCAGGATAGTCAGCAACGCCGTCTTGACGCCTTCGGTTATGGCAAGGCCGAACGGCAAGGCGACACCGGGACGCTCCGCCGGATAGTGCTCGCGCTCGACATGGTCGGCGACCTCGTCGACGAACACGCTCGCCACCAGCGAAGTGATCGCGGGCATCAGAAACACCGCGCCGACCACGACGCCAAGGCCGGCGGAGATCGAGACGATCCAGGCAAGGACGTTCAGCGGCGTCTGGAAGGAGGAGCCGAGCATCGCTTCGGCCCAGCCTTCGCCCGAGGTCGCAAAAAAGCTCAACAACCGCTGCAGGCCGATCGCCAGCACCACGATCAGCACCAGCGCCAGCCCAATCGATCGCCACAGGATCGAACGCATCGGCGGCGAGGTGATTTGCGACAGCGCCTTGACGGCAGCATCCAGCATGACGGTGTTGTCCTCCAGATCATGATCCGACTGGATTGAATCGGATCATGATCTCATCTCATCTCATCTCCGCGCAAACGCCATGCGTTTGTCGCGAGGGAAAACCGGCTTTCACTTTTTTCCGGATCCCGCTCTAGCCCCCGCGAGAGGTAGACATGATCGGAGGGTTCAGCAAGAGGCGTCGCGGATTGGATCGAGCAGCGAGCCGCGGCGCCAACGCAATGATCACAACTGCGTCACGCGCAATCGTAAGGCGTTGCCCACGACACTCAGCGATGAAAGCGCCATGGCGGCGGCGGCAATGATCGGCGAGAGCAGGATACCGAAATTCGGATAGAGGATACCCGCGGCGATCGGTATCCCGGCGGCGTTGTAGATGAACGCGAAGAACAGATTCTGTCGGATGTTGCGCATGGTGGCCTGAGAGAGCCGACGTGCGCGAACAATGCCGCCGAGGTCGCCTTTCAGCAGGGTTATGCCGGCGCTCTCCATCGCGACGTCGGTGCCGGTTCCCATTGCGATTCCGACTTCGGCGGCGGCAAGGGCTGGGGCGTCGTTGACGCCGTCCCCGGCCATGGCGACGATCCGTCCGGCTTTCTGAAGCTTGGAGACGACGGCGCTCTTCTGGTCGGGAAGGACCTCCGCCTCGACATCGTCAATTCCAAGCTGTCTTGCGACGGCTCTTGCGGTAGTCCGGTTATCGCCGGTCAGCATGATGACTTTCACGCCTTCCGCAGCCAGAGCCTTCAACGCCGCCGGCGTCGACGACTTGACCGGATCGGCGATGGCAAATAGTCCGGCGAGCTTCCCGTCGACCGCAATGTTGATGACGGTGGCGCCGTCGGCGCGCAAACGCTCACCTTGTTCGTTCAGCGACTGGGTCTCGATGCCAAGAGACGAGAGGTACTTCGAATTTCCCAGCAGGATGGATTTGCCGTCGACCCTGCCCGTAGCACCTTTGCCGGTCGGCGAGTTGAACTCATCTACCTTGCTCAAATCGAGATTGCGTTCCCTGGCTGACCGCACGATGGCGTCGGCAAGCGGATGTTCGCTGGCCCGCTCGACGCTGGCGGCGAGTCGCAATATCTCGCTCTCGTCGAATCCCGCCGCCGGGACGATGGAAACGACCTTCGGCTTGCCTTCGGTCAGCGTACCCGTCTTGTCGACCACCAGGGTATTGACCTTCTCCATGCGCTCCAGCGCTTCGGCATTCTTGATCAACACACCGACTTGCGCGCCGCGTCCGACGCCGACCATGATCGACATCGGCGTGGCGAGACCAAGCGCGCAGGGACAGGCAATGATCAGAACATTCACCGCCGCAACCAGACCGAAAGCCATCCGGGGCTCCGGGCCAAACCAAGCCCAGACGCCAAACGCCACCAAGGCAACGACGATTACCGCCGGCACGAACCAGCCGGCGACCTGATCGGCCAATCGTTGGATCGGCGCGCGCGAGCGCTGCGCCTCTGCGACCATCTTGACGATCTGGGAAAGCAGCGTGTCGCGACCGACCTTGTCGGCGCGCATCACAAAGCTGCCGGATTGGTTGAGCGTGCCCGCGATTACCTTGCCGCCGGTCTCTCTTGTGACAGGCATTGATTCACCGGTCACCAGGGATTCGTCGAGCGATGAGCGGCCCTCCAGAATGATGCCATCTACGGGAACTTTTTCTCCTGGCCGGACGCGCAGTTTGTCGCCGACCTTCAGGCTTTCGATCTGGACCTCATGGTCGGCGCCGTCATCGCCGATACGACGGGCGGTTTTAGGCGCCAGTTGGAGAAGCGCCTTGATGGCACCCGACGTCGCCTCGCGCGCGCGGAGCTCAAGCACCTGGCCGAGAAGGACAAGAACCGTAATGACGGCGGCGGCCTCAAAATAGACCGCGACCGCTCCGCCATGTCCACGGAAGGTTGCCGGGAAACTCTCCGGCATGACGGTTCCTACGACGCTGTAGACGTAGGCTACCCCAACACCCATCGCAATCAGAGTGAACATATTGAGATTGCGTGTGAGCAGCGATTGCCAGCCACGCACGAAAAACGGCCAGCCCGCCCACAAGACAACAGGTGTTGCAAACACCAGTTGAATCCAGTTCGACAGGGTTTGGTCGACCCAGCCGTGACCGCCGACCAAGTGGCCGCCCATTTCCAGGACAACCAGTGGGATGGAAAGCACCAGGCCAACCCAGAAGCGCCGCGTCATGTCCGCAAGCTCCGGATTGGGCGGAGTGTCGAGGGTCGCCACCTCCGGCTCCAGTGCCATGCCGCAGATCGGGCAGCTTCCGGGACCGATTTGGCGGATTTGCGGATGCATCGGACAGGTGTAGATCGTGCCTTCCGGCACGGCGGTTTTCGGCTTGCTCTTGTCGAGGGATGCCTTCGGATCGGCAGCGAATTTGGTTCGGCAGCCGGCGGAACAGAAATGATAGGTTTCGCCGCGATATTCGAACTTGTGTTGACTGGTCGCAGGATCGACAGCCATCCCGCAGACGGGGTCGCGCGCGGCGGTCGTGTCGCCGGAATGCTTGTGCTGATGGCCATGGGCAGAATGATCGTGACCTCCGCCGCAGCATCCGGTCTTCGCCGCTTGAACCGACGCAGGCGCCGCGTGGGACGAGCAGCCGCAGCCGGAACCTTTTGACGGGCTGCCTGTATTGACGTTTTCGGCTTTGGTCATCGAATTCTCCCGCGGTCCGCTTGTAACCTATACCAAGTAGGGGTATATAGGTCTTATGAGAAAAGACATCAAGTCATCATGCCAAAAGCGCCTCAGCCGGATCGAAGGGCAGGTCCGCGGCCTGTCCAAGATGGTGGATGAGGACCGCTACTGCATCGATATCGTCACGCAGATTTCCGCGGTGCGTGCCGCGCTCCGGCGTGTCGAGGAAGAAGTCCTTAGAGATCATGTTTCGCATTGCGTCGAACACGCGATCACCAGCGGCAACAAGACCGATCAGCGGAAGAAGATAGCAGAACTGATGGCCGTGATTGGTCGAGCCGACAGGTAACCTCGGCCGAAACGCTCATCGGTAGATTGATCTCGATCAAGGCCCCGCGGCACGTGAATATTCGCGCCGGATACCGACACATCGGGAATACGGCATGACCGGTCGCGTCGCCGTGAAATGAGACGGCGAAATTTCAAGCCGGAAGGAGATTATGATCAAAATCATTATGATCTAAATCAACCTGCGGTGGTCCAATGAATGCGAAGCGCAGTGTCATGACACAGCCCGTCTTCAAAGCCACGGCCCTGACCAAGACCTACGTCTCCGGCGAGGTGCAGGTCCGCGCCCTCAACAACGTCGATCTCGAAATCAAGGAGAAAGAGGTCGTTGTGCTGCTTGGGCCTTCCGGAAGCGGCAAGACGACGCTGCTCAATATCATGGGGGGGCTCGATCATCCGACCAGCGGCAGGCTGTTCTTCAGGAACCTGGAACTGACGGGGCTTAACGACCGCGACCTGACGAACTACCGGCGCCAGCATGTGGGTTTCGTATTCCAATTCTACAATCTTGTGCCCAGTCTCACGGCTTACGAAAACGTGGCGCTGGTGACGGAAATTTCCGAACACCCGATGCGCCCGGATGAAGCGCTTGCGCTGGTCGGGCTGGAAGCGCGAATGCATAACTTCCCCGCCCAACTCTCGGGGGGCGAACAACAACGGGTCGCAATCGCCCGAGCGATAGCCAAACGCCCCGCCGTGCTGCTCTGCGATGAGCCGACGGGGGCGCTGGACTCTAAAACCGGAATTCGTGTGATCGAAGCGCTCCTCGGCATCAACCGGGAGCTTGGCACCACGACGTTGATCATTACCCACAACGCGAGCATCCAGGAGGTCGCCGATCGGGTGCTATTTTTTGCCGACGGTCAGATTTCCCGAATCCGGAAGAACGAAACCCGCCGCGAGGCGGCGCTGTTGAGCTGGTGACACCGATGTCCGCGCTCAATATCAAGCTGTTTCGTGATGTCGGGCGTCTCTGGGCACAGGTCCTCGCCATTGCCTTGGTGGTCGGCGGCGGCGTAGCGACGCTGGTGCTTGCGGTCGGGTCGCATCGTTCTCTCGAGGAAACGCGGATAGCGTATTACGAGCGTTACGGCTTTGCAGACGTTTTCGCGGTCGTGAAGCGGGCGCCGAAGGCGTTGGTGGATCAAATCGCGCAAATGCCGGGCGTCGCCGCAGTCGAGGCGCGGGTCGCCAAGCTCGCATTGCTCGACGTGCCCGGCTTCTCGGAACCCGCCAGCGGACAATTCGTATCATTGCCGGATGTCGGCGAGCCGATGCTCAACCGTCTTTATATGCGGGCAGGACGCCTGCCCGAACCCGGGCGAGCGGAAGAGGTTGTCGTGAACGAGAGTTTTGCTCAGGCACACGGCTTCGCGCCCGGCGCACGCTTTTCTGCGATCCTGAACGGCAGGAAGCGCGAACTCGTCATCGTCGGAACGGCACTGTCTCCGGAGTTCATCTACACGGTCGGACCCGGCGACATAATGCCGGATGACCGCCGCTACGGCATTGTCTGGATGTCGGAAAAGGCTCTGGCCAGCGCCTATGACCTTGACGGTGCGTTCTCTTCGGTTTCCGTCAAGCTGCAGCGCGGAGCCTCGGAACGCGAGGTCATTTCGCGGCTTGATTCCCTGCTCGACGCCTACGGCGGGCAAGCGGCCTATGGCCGCAAGGACCAGACGTCCCATGCCTGGCTCGACCACGAGCTTGACATGCTCAACAATATGAGCCGCACGCTGCCTCCGATCTTCCTTCTCGTCTCGGCATTTCTTGTCAATCTAACGCTCAGTCGTCTTGTGGCGCTAGAACGCGAGCAAATCGGGCTGATGAAAGCCTTGGGCTACCGCGATGGCAGTATCGTGCTTCACTACCTGAAGTTCGTCGCCATCATCGTCCTTATCGGGATTGTGATCGGAAGCGTCGTCGGAACGTGGGTAGGAGTGCGCATCACCGCGCTGTTTGGAGACTTCTTTCATTTTCCCTTCCTGGTTTTTGCGAGAGCACCTGATCTCTATGTGATCGCCGGAGCGCTCAGCGCCGTAGCTGCCATCGTCGGCGCCATACGCGCGCTGCGAGAGGTGGTGCACCTGCCGCCGGCAATTGCGATGCAGCCGCCTGCGCCACCGAGTTTTCACCGGCTCCTACCCACGACATTTTCGCTCGACAAGATCGTGTCGCAGCCGACGATGATGATGTTGCGCAACATCTCACGCCATCCAATTCGAGCGTCTTTCACAGCACTCGGAATGGCGCTCGCGACCGCTATTCTCGTGGTGTCGCTTTTTACCCGCGACACCATGGAACAAGTGATCAACGTCACGTACTTCCTGGCTGATCGGCAGGATGCGACCATCGGCTTCGTCGAGAAACGGGCGGAGAATGTCGTCATGCAAATAGCACGGCTTCCGGGGGTGCTTGCCGCCGAACCATTTCGGGAAGTTCCGGTTAGGATTCGGCACGGCAACGCCGAACGCCGCATCATGATCAGCGGCCGCCCTCACGATGCCGATCTGAAGCGGATCATCGACGTCGACCTGCGGCCGGCGGTGCTTCCCCAGACCGGGTTGGCGATTTCAAGCATGCTCGGTCAGATCCTCGGAGTTGGGCTCGGGGATACGGTCGAGGTCGATCTGCTGGAAGGCGCGCGGCGCACGGTATCTCTCCCGGTCGTCGCCCTGGTCGAGGATTACTTTGGCATTCGGGGAATGATGGATATGGACGCCTTGGCGCGATTAATGCGCGAGGCTCCCGTGGTGAACAGCGTCAACCTCAGTCTTGACGACGAACGAAGAGAACAGTTTTACGCAACCGTCAAGTCGATGCCGACCGTAAGCGGCGTTGCGCTACATCGTACTTCGCTGGCGAACTTCCGCAAGACAGTTGCGCTTTTGATTACGACGATGGCGAGCATCTACACCGGATTAGCCACCGTCATTGCGTTGGGTGTCGTTTACAACAATGCCCGGATTTCGCTCTCGGAACGGGCGCGGGAGCTTGCGAGCCTGCGGGTACTCGGCTTCAGCCGTGGTGAAGTCCTGCGCATTCTCCTGCTCGAACTGGCAATCCTGACGCTGATCGCCCAGCCGCCGGGCTGGGCGATGGGTTATGGCCTCGCATGGGTCATGAAAACAAATCTGGCCGGCGAGCTGATGCGGGTGCGCCTGGTCGTTGAGCATTCCACCTACGTGACAGCAAGCGCGATTGTTATTGTGGCAGCGATCGCTTCAGCATTCATCATTCGTGAACGCATCAATCAAATGGACCTTATTACTGTCCTCAAGACGCGGGATTGAGATATGTCGGCAAACTGGACGAAGCGGATTATTGGTGTAGTTGTCCTCGGCTTGATCGCTGCAGGGTTGGTTTGGTTTGCCTGGCCACGGCCGCTCCCCGTCGATCTTGCAACGGTCGCAAGGGGGCCGATCGAAGTAACCGCGGACGATGACGGCAAAACCCATGTGCGCCACATCTATACGGTGTCAGCGCCGGTTGCAGGAAAAGTCCTTAGAATTTCCCACCCCACGGGCGAAGCGGGTCCATCGGTTCACGTTGGTGACCTGGTGACGGCGAACGAAACTGTCGTCGCGCTTATGCAACCGACACCGCCGAGCTTCATCGACATACGCTCGCACGACGAATTGGAAGCAGAAGTAACGGCGGCCGATGCTGCCATTCAACAGCAGGAGGCCGAAGTGCGCCGGCTGGAAGCCGCAGTCGATTTCTCCCGTACCGAATTCCAGAGAGCACAAACGCTCTCGCGTACGCAAACGATCTCGGCCCAGGCATTCGACAAGGCGAAATTCGATGTCGATAGCAATGAAGCGGCTCTCGCGAGCGCCAAGGCTCAAGTCGACGTCCGGCGCAGTACGCGGGCGAGCCTTGCCGCACGTTTGATCGATCCCACAAACGCTCCCACCTCGACCGATGCAGCCTGCTGCGTTCGGGTCGTCGCTCCCGCGAGCGGCCGTATCCTGAAAATCATCCAGGACAGCGAGGCTGTCGTCCCGTCCGGCGCGCCGTTGCTCGATATCGGCGATCCTCTGGATCTTGAGGTCGTGGCCGACCTGCTCTCGACATACGCGGTGCAGATCAAGGTTGGCGCGCCGGTCCGGATCGACGGCTGGGGCGGGCCAACGATACGAGGAAAAGTGGTCCGCGTTGATCCGGCCGGCTTTCTCAAAGTGTCCGCCCTCGGTATCGAGGAGCAGCGGGTTCGCGTCACCATCGATTTTGTCGATCCTCCAGAGACATGGTCGCGGCTTGGCCACGACTACAGGGTGATCGTGCACGTCGTCATCTGGAGCGCAGACGATGCGTTGACCCTGCCGGTGAGCGCACTGTTCCGAAAAGGTGACGACTGGGCGGTGTTCGCCATCGACAACGGGCGTGCGCAGACAAAAGTTGTCAAAATCGGCCATCGCAACAATCACCTTGCGGAGGTACTCGCCGGACTTCCAGCCGGAACTGAGGTGGTAGTACATCCGAGCGATCGGATCAGCGATGGGACCCGGGTGGCCCAACGATAAATTCCCTGGCTAGAGAACAGCCGCGTCGAACGCCGATTCGTATCGGTCGCGGTGGCCTTAATCGCTGCGCGCCTTCATAGCTTTCGTTATTTTTGGTTCGCGAGCTTCGGAAACTATCACCCTGCAGAGAGCGGGGTGCTATCTGAAAATCTCCGGACATTCGCGACAACATTTGTTCCAGATAATGATGTAGATTAAGTGGATAGTCCCGATGCCGGCGAGAAAGCAAAAGAACGATATGTAGGCGTAGGTGAGAAACAGGTAGACAACGACTGTGACGGCAATCAACGTCAAACCAAACAACCGAATATGCAGGTAGGTGGAGATCATGGCCGGCGTGACGAGCAGGAAAAGGTAGATCGCATAGGTCGCCCAACGTGGGATCAGATAATCAAGAAACATGGTGTCTTCATAAGATAACGACTGGTGGTTTATCTTCACGTTGACCCAATCAGGATGGAAGAGATGTGGGACAAAGAGGACCAGGCCGAAAATCATCCCCGCCGATGCAAAGGCGAGCAACGGCAATTTGCGCCAACTGGCTGGAGGTTCGAGAAAATAGATGCTGAACGGCACCCAGACCGGCCAAATCAGCCATGAGAAAAAGATAAAGCCCATGGCCGCCCACCAGATCATGGATGGATCGGATTTGTTCACTCCCATCCAAACATGACCTTCCATGAATTGCTGGAGCCCAGCCAGAGTGGGCATTTGAGAAACGGGAAAGTACCGTTTGTTGATCTTGAACGCTTTCCAGCCTGCAAATGCGCCGCCGACAACCAGGACGCCGCCGGCAGCAAAGCTCACGGGCTCGCAGAAACACATGGTTTGATCGCTGTCGTGAGTGGGAGCCTGCGACAATGACGAAGATTTCGCTCGAAGTCGACGGCTTCGGTCGTGAAAATGTGCCGATACCGAAGCGGTGCATCTTCGATCAGGATCAGACCCGCGCTCTTCCCGAAAGCGGGGGTCCCGCGATGTTGCTCATCATGAGCAGACTTGCCGCGAGTGGCACCTCTATCAACAGATTCCGGCGCCAGACCAGCAATTCGTGAGGCGCTGTTTAAGTCATACATGGACGCGGATCGATTGGAGACGCCCCCAGACGGGGCATAAAACCAATTCAGGGTTGATCTACCTCAACACCGCGGCGACCTCAACGTGAGAGATATATTGCGCTCAAATTCCCGCGAAAGGAGCCTTCCATGGCCAATGTTGCTGTTTCTCATTCGGTCAATTCTTTTCCGTCCAAGGTCGCATCTGACCGGGTTCCTGCTGGCATGGATTTGCGCAAGGTCACAACGCCGATCCTGCTTCATCTCCTTAGCCGCGATATGCGTTTTCCCTCGCTCTTTCTCATCAGGTGCAAGCTGACGGTCGGCCGCCTGAAGAGGAGAATCGACCCCAAATTTCCGCAAGACCTGATTGATCTCGCGGCGCTGCCGCTGTGGGTCTACATCAATATGAAGGAGAAGCTCGGCGAGCAGCGCGCGTTCGAAATCATGCGCATCGCCATCCTCACAGGCGGTCTGGCCCAGTGGAATTTCCAGTATGGCGCCGCCGACAAGGAACGAACGTTCAAGAATCTTTGCGACGCCGAAATCGAAGTCAACAAGACCGGCTTTACGAAGTGGAACACGCTTGAGGTTGTCGACCGCTCGGAGAAGCGGTTCGAGATCAAGATCACGCGGTGCCTTTATCACGAACTCACGACATCGCTGGGTTTGCCTGAACTGACGCCGGTCATATGCCAGGTCGACAATGCTGCGTTCAACTCATACCTGCCGGACAAGGTCGTCTTCAACCGTGGCGGCCCAAACCATCGAATCGCCGACGGCAAGAAGGAGTGCAACTTCGTTTGGGATGTCGTCGACTAATCCGAACCGGTCTCGAAAGCCTGGTTGCCTACAGGAGAAGCGTTATGAAGCGATTGATGATGGCGACCGCATTTGCGCTCGCGGCTCTCACGATCCCGACGTGGGCGCAATCCCCAGCCGAGCACGATCCAAATCATCCGACCGACAGCGCAAAATCTGCGCCGGTCCCGCCGGCAGCGAGCCCGTCCGGCATGGGTGGGCCGCAAGGTGGCATGGGCAACATGCCGATGATGGGCATGATGAAGGACATGCACAACATGATGAGCGGCATGTCGATGATGAACATGATGGGAATGATGCAGACGATGGGAATGATGGGCCCAGGCATGGGCGGCATGGCGACCATCGATCGCGTCGAAGGCCGCATCGCCTTTCTGAGAACCGAGCTCAAGATCACCGACGCCCAAGCGAGCGTCTGGAATGGCTTTGCCGACGCGTTGCGCGCAAATGCGAAGAAGCTCGCCGAGGTCCGTGCGTCGATGTTGCCCAAGCCGGGCGATGCGCAACCAAGGGCGTCGACGCTGGCGGAACGTCTCGACCTGCAGGAGCAATGGCTTCAGGCACGGCTCGACGGCACCCGTGCGATGAAATCTGCTTTCGCCAAGCTGAACGAGACATTGTCGGATGATCAGAAGAAAGCCGCCAACGATCTCCTCGCCCCGCATATGGGGATGGGGATGATGGGGATGATGGGCTCGCAGATGGGGCCAGGGCAGATGGGGCCAGGCCAGATGCAGCCCGGCCAAATGCGACCCGGGCAGATGGGACCAGGGAGAATGCAGCCCGGCGCGCGCTGATGGAAGCAATCACGCCGCGTCTTAGGGGCGAATATCGAAGAGGAGAGAAAAGAAGAGGAGAACGATCATGAACGCCACGCCGCGCCTCGCTATTGTGCCGTTAGGGCTGAGCCTTGGGTCATTTCTTGTTATCAGCTACGTGCTGTGCGTGCTGTTCGGCGTCCTCGTGTCCGAGCGCGGCATGCATCAGTTGCTGACCCAATTGCTTCCCGGTTTCACCTGGATCACTTGGCCGAGCTTCTTCCTCGGTTTGCTCTGGAGCTTCGCCTGCGGCTGGTACGTCGCTGTGGTCTTCGCACCGCTGTTCAATTTCTTCGCCGCCCGCACGCGGTGAAAAGTGGATGCTAGTTGAGTTTCTTCCTAAGGAACCAGGGGAGTTCGCGTTCGGATACCCCATGGGCATGTTCCGCGGACGCCTTATCGTCGAATAGGAGCTAACGATGTCGATGCACGATCATTCGCATAGTGAAAGCGACACCCCACAAGGCAGCTTTCTGACCTCCCGCGCAGGACTTGTATTCATCGGATTTGCCATCATCGCCGGTGCGCTATTGTTCACCGAGCATCGCGCACATGTTCTCGGCCTGCTCATCTGGCTGCCGTTGGTCGCTTGTCCTCTCATGCACATGTTCATGCATCACGGGCATGGCGGTCACGGAGGCCATGGTCAGCCAAGCAATCAGGGGAAAACGCCATGACCGACTCGCCAGCCTACGGCCTGTGGGGCCTCGTACTCGTCAATTCGTTCGTCTTTATCCTGTTCGCCTACAGTTTCTTCAAGCCTCGGACCCCGCGCGATTGGCGCTCGTTCGGCGCGTTCAGCGCGTTTCTTGTCGCGTTGTTTGCCGAAATGTACGGGTTTCCGCTTACCATCTTTTTTCTGTCGGGCTGGCTGCAAAGCCACTATCCGAATGTCGACTGGTTCTCCCACGACGCGGGCCATCTCTTGGAAATGATGTTCGGCTGGAAAACCAATCCGCATTTCGGCCCCTTCCATATTCTCAGCTTCGTGCTCATCGGCGCAGGATTTTTACTGATCTCCGCGGCCTGGAGTACGCTTTACGAAGCGCAAAAAGCTGGCACGCTGGCCACTACGGGCTCTTACAGCTACGTGCGGCACCTGCAATACGTCGGCTTCATTCTCGTGATGCTGGGCTTTCTGGTGCAGTGGCCGACACTTCTGACGCTCGCGATGTTTCCCGTACTCGTCGTGATGTACATCGGGCTGGCGCGGACCGAGGAGCGCGAAGCGCTCGCTTCTTTTGGTGACGACTATCGCAGATACATGGCGGACGTGCCCGGATTCATTCCTCGCTTGTCGCGGATATTCGGTGGCCACGGACAGAAGAAATACGGCAATGCCTAATGTACGGGAATTCGCTACAGCGGAAGTGGGCCGCCAGGAGTCCGCGGTGGATCGCCTGCTGCCAGCTTCCACAGCGCATTCTGATTCAGGAATTGTCCCCTCAGCCGGTCGGGCACATGCCGCATCGGCGATGTCGCCACTATTCGACGTCTTGGCCTATCAGCGAGACCTCTGTGAACGCTGGGTCCTTTTCATGGACACGCTACGTCAGCGTGCCGATGATTTGTTAGCCCACGATCGGGCAGGCAAACCGCCGCTTATCGACTTCGACTACGAGCTCATTCTCGATGCTCGCAGGTTCGAAAGGCCGGCAAACTACGCGCTCCTCCGCATCACTCGCCTTGGCGACGTCTGCATTGAAGATTGTCTCGACCCATCCAAGCCGCCTGTCATCATTGTCGATCCGCGTGCCGGTCAAGGCCCGGGCATCGGCGGCTTCAAGCGCGAGTCGGAAGTCGGCATTGCCTTGCATGAGGGGTATCCGGTCTATTTCGTCTCCTTCTTTCCGGAGCCTTGCCAGGGCCAAACGATCGCCGATGTGCTTCATGCTTTGCGCCGGTTCGTTGAGACCGTTTCCGGTCGCCACTCGGGGACGGCACCAATCCTTTACGGTAACTGCCAGGCCGGCTGGGCGATTACTCTGCTTGCCGCCGATTGCGAAGGTCTCGCCGGCCCGATCGTCCTGAACGGATCGCCGCTTTCCTATTGGTCCGGCGATTCCGGTGTGAATCCTATGCGCATCTCCGGTGGTCTTTTCGGCGGGGCCTGGCCTGCGCACCTTGTCGCAGACCTCGGAAATGGCCGTTTCGACGGCGCTTGGCTTATACAGAATTTCGAGGGACTGAGGCCGGAAGCGGTCTGGGAAAAATACGCGAACCTGTTCTCGCATGTCGATAGCGAGCGCGAGCGCTTTCTGAGTTTCGAGCGTTGGTGGGGCAGCTTCTACTTCCTCAGCCGTGAAGAGATTCTTGCCATCGTCGAGAATCTGTTTGTCGGCAATCGGCTTGAGGAAGGCACCCTTCGCATATGCAAGGGCTGCTTTGCTGATCTGCGCCGAATACACAATCCGATTGTGATCTTTGCTTCCTACGGCGACAACATCACGCCGCCTCATCAAGCGATGGGATGGATTCCGGTTGTCTACAAGGACACGGACGACCTAAAGCGTGCCGGCCAGCGGATCGTCTATCTTCTCAATTCCCATGTCGGGCATCTCGGAATCTTTGTTTCCGCGACGGTCGCGAGATTGGAGCATCGGGCTATCCTCGACAGCCTGCCCGATATCGCCGCTCTGCCGCCAGGTCTTTACGAAATGAAGATCGATAACCCTACCGGCAACCCGGAATGCCGGAAGGGTGCGTACAAGATCCGGTTCGAAGAAAGGGGAGTGGAAGGCATACGGTCCCCGGTTGATCGGCCGGCGTTCGAGCGCGTCCGCAAGCTCTCGGAACAACTGGACAGCCTGTACGCCGCCACGCTTTCGAATTGGGTGAAATCCCTGACGAATCCCTACGCGGCCACGCTCATGGAGTGGATGCACCCTATGCGGGTAGGCCGCCAGATGTTCGGCTCGTCTTTCAACCCGGCCATGCCTATCGTCGCTTCCCTTGCATCGACGATCAGGGATGACCGGCATGCCGTGCCCGACGACGCTCCTCTCAAGAAAGCCGAAGCGATAATGTTCGAGGCGGTACGCGAGAGCCTAACGCAGGCTCGTATGAGGCGCGACGATGCGCTGGAACAGGTGTTCGACCTTGTTTTTGGCAGCAGGGACGCGCCAACCATTGCCTAAGCCTATGGCTGAAGGCTACGGCGGTGACGCCGGGACATATTCAATGTCGATCACTTCCGTCACGGCGACGCTCTCAACCAGCATCGCGGCTTCATCGTTCAACACTACTTCCCCAATTGGAAGCGGCGTCTCTTCGTCAATCTCTTCAGGAACAAGCGTCGGCGACCGGACCGTTTCTGGAAACACACCGAATTGGCCCGCTACCTCCTGGAGCGGCTTCTGTTTATCGGCCCAATGCAAGGCGGTGTAATCGAATCCGTGCACGATGGTGGGTTTGACGATTTCGAAATAGGGCGAGATGTCGAAGTCGCGCGGCATATAGAGCGACGAATCGCGGATATGCAGGATTTCGCGGCGCGCCTGCCGCGAGCCGGCGCGCGTGATCTTGGGCAGGATCGGGTAGCGCACGGCGTCGAACGCCTGCGCAATCAGCGCCGAGCAGATGATCTTGGTGGGATCGCCGGAGCCGAACGCGATCATCCGCCGCCGCCAGCGCTGCGGAATCGGCAATGGAATCAGATAGCGCATCAGGTCGAGAATATTCTTGGTGTCGTAGCCGAAGCCGATCCGGTTGATGGCGTAGCGGCACACCGTGTAGCGGTCCTCGTACATCAGGCCGACCGGCCGGCACAGCCGCGTGTGATAGGCGAAATATTTCGACAGCGGCGCCGAGGTCACGCCCTC
>DATGGY010000030.1:0-60031 GCA_035308285.1 Bradyrhizobium sp.
CCCTCCAACATTCAGGGCCTGCCGACCTGGTACGAAGTGCGGGTGACCGAAGAGGGCCACCTCGGCGCGCGCGGCGGCGTCGACATGATGGTGGCGATGAACCCGCAGACCTGGGACAAGGACCTCGCCTCGATCGAGCCCGGCGGGTACCTGTTCTACGATTCGACCAAGCCGATGCCGTCGTCGAAATTCCGCACCGACATCACCGTGATCGGCGTGCCGCTGACCGCGATCACCAATTCGACCTATACCGATCCGCGGCAGCGCCAGCTTTTCAAGAACATCATCTATCTCGGCGCGCTGTGCGCGCTGCTCGACATGGACCCCAAGCTGATCGAGCAATTGATCGGCGAGCAATACAAGGGCAAGGAAAAGCTGCTGTCGTCAAACGTGCACGCGCTGCATCTCGGCCGCGACTGGGCGCTGCAGAATCTCAAATGCCCGATCGGCCTGCGCGTCAAGAAGGCCGACAAGGTCGGCGACCGCATCTTCATCGAAGGCAACAGCGCAGCCGCCCTTGGCGCGGTCTATGGCGGCGCCACCGTCTGCGCCTGGTATCCGATCACGCCGTCATCCTCGCTGGCGGACGCCTTCGCGAGCCACTGCAAGAAGCTTCGCCACGACCCTGGGACCGGCAAGGCCAAATACGCCATCGTCCAGGGTGAGGACGAACTCGCTTCGATCGGCATCGTGATCGGCGCGTCGTGGAACGGTGCGCGTGCCTTCACCGCGACGTCGGGCCCCGGCATCTCGCTTATGCAGGAATTCATCGGACTTTCCTACTTCGCCGAGATTCCGGCCGTGATCATGAACGTGCAGCGCGCCGGCCCCTCGACCGGCATGCCGACCCGCACGCAGCAATGCGACATCCTAGCCTGCGCCTATGCGTCTCATGGCGACACCAAGCATGTGATGCTGTTCCCGGAAGACCCCGCCGAGGCGTTCGAATTCGCTGCGCAAGCCTTCGACCTCGCCGAACGGCTGCAGACCACGATTTTCGTGATGCTCGATCTCGACATCGGCATGAACCACCGCCTCTCCCGCCCGCTGAAGTGGGACGATGCCCGCCAATACGACCGCGGCAAGGTGATGACGGCGGAGATGCTGGACGAAGGCCGCGACTTCGGCCGCTATCTCGACGTCGATGGCGACGGCATCCCCTACCGCACCTATCCCGGCACCCACCCGACCAAGGGTTCCTACTTCACACGCGGCACCTCGCGCGACCGCTATGCGCGCTACTCGGAAGAAGGTTCGGTCTACGCCGACAACATGCAGCGCCTGGTGCGCAAATTCGAGACTGCCCAGGACGTGGTGCCACGGCCGCTGCAGGCCAATGCGGCCAAGCCGACCAAATATGGCGTAATCTATTTCGGTTCGACCGCGCCGGCGATGGACGAGGCGATCCAGTTGCTCGAGACGCGCGGACATCAGCTCGACCGAATGCGCATCCGCGCCTTCCCGTTCCATTCCTCGGTCGCAAGCTTCATTGCCGACCACGATTTCGTCTACGTCGTCGAGCAGAACCGCGACGCCCAGCTTCGTTCGCTGATCGTCAACGAGAACGGCATCGATCCGGTGCGGCTGGTGCCGATCCGCCATTTTGACGGCACTCCGATCACCGCCCGCTTCATCGCGGGCGCGATCGGCGACCACCAGGATCAGCTCAAACTGACCCCGCTGCGCAAGGTAAAGTCATGACCTATATCGCCAAGCCGAAATTCCATCATCCGGGTCTGCCCAAGAACAGCCTCGGCTACACGCACCGGGACTACGAGGGCAAGATCTCGACGCTGTGCGCCGGCTGCGGCCATGACTCGATCACGGCCTCGATCATCGAGGCCTGCTACGAGCTCTCGATCGAGCCGCACCGTGTTGCCAAGATTTCCGGCATCGGCTGCTCCTCGAAAACCCCCGACTACTTCCTCGGCAATTCGCATGGCTTCAACTCGGTGCACGGCCGCATGCCGTCGGTGTTGACCGGCGCCAACCTCGCCAACCGCGATTTGATCTATCTCGGCGTTTCCGGCGACGGCGATTCTGCTTCGATCGGCTTCGGGCAATTCGCCCATTCTATCCGGCGCGGCGTCAACATGACCTATATCGTCGAGAACAACGGCGTTTACGGCCTGACCAAGGGCCAGTTCTCGGCTACCGCCGACCGCGGCTCGAAGTCGAAGAAGGGCGTGATGAACACCGACAACGCCGTCGATCTGGTGGCGATCGCCCTTCAGCTCGGCGCGAGCTTCGTGGCGCGCAGTTTCTCCGGCGACAAGACGCAGCTTGTGCCGCTGATTGCGGCGGCGATCGAGCATCGGGGGGCGGCGTTCATCGACGTCATCAGCCCCTGCATCGCCTTCAACAACCATGCCGGTTCCACCAAGAGCTTCGATTATGTGCGCGAGCACAATGACGCGGTGAACCGCCTCGACGTCCTCACCGGCCGCGATCCGATCTCCGTGGATTACGCGCCGGGCACGGTGCAGGTGGTCGAGCAACACGACGGCAGCAAGATCGCGCTGCGCAAGATCGACGCCGATTACGATCCGCACGACCGCGTCGGCGCGATGGCGTTCCTGCAGAAGCACGCCGCCAAGGGCCAGATCGTCACCGGCCTGCTCTATGTCGACCCGGAGGCGGAAGACCTGCACACCCACCTCAACACGGTGGAGAGCCCTCTCAACACGCTGGAGGCCGACGCGCTCTGTCCCGGCTCTGCCGCGCTGGAAAAGATCAACGCGTCCTTGCGTTAAATCCCTTCGATCGTTGCGTGCTGGCTCGCGGAGGCTTATCCGGCTGAACCGGTCATGCTGCTTCAGCTCGCCCGCCGCACGAAACTCGCATTGAGGTCCCTCACCGTGCGCGCGCCGCATTGCTGCATGGCCGCGCGCGTTTCGGTGCGTACGAGCTCGAGCACCCGCTCCACGCCTTCCTGGCCGAAGGCGCCGAGCCCCCAGAGATAAGGCCGGCCGATCCCGACCGCCTGCGCGCCCATGGCGAGCGCCTTGACGGCATCGGTGCCGCGGCGGAATCCGCTGTCGACCACGACGACCATGCGCCCCTTCACGGCTGCGATGATTTCCGGCAGCGCGTCGATGGTGGAGCGGCCGTTGTCTTCGCCGCGGCCACCGTGATTGGAAACGAGAATGCCGTCGATCCCGCTCTTCGCCGCAATGTCCGCGTCCTCCGCCGTGACGATGCCCTTGAGCATGATCTTCATGCGCGTGACGTCGCGCATGCGCTTGACGGTGTCCCAATCCAGATTTGCCGATTCGCGGCTTCCCTTGATCCCGCTGAGGTCGATGCCGTCGTAATTGTGCCGCCGCAGGGCCCGCGCCGCAAAGCTGCTGCGGTCGTGACAGCCTGAACAATCGCGCGTATCGGTCCGGGCCAGTCGAAAAAACGTTTCCTGGTTGCGGCCGGAGATACGATCGACCGTCACCATCATGACCGGACAGCCGGCGCCGTCGGCGCGCTTGATCAGCGCCTGTGCAACGTCCCAGCTTGGGGAAGCATAAAGCTGGAACCAGACCGGCGCCCCGCGCGCCTTGGCGACGTCGTCGACGGAGAAATTCGAGGACGTCGACAGGACTTGCAGGTGATTGCCCGCGCGCGCGGCGCGCGCCACCGCGAGCTCGCCATCGGGATGAAAGAACTGGTTGGCGCCGGTCGGGCACACGAAGATCGGCGAATCATATTTCGTACCGAACAGTTCAATCGAGGTGTCGACCTTGGAGACGTCATTGAGACGGCGCGGCATGAGCTGGAATTTGCGGAAATCCTCGCGGTTGGCGCGCAGCGTGACCTCATCGTCGATACCGGAGGCCATATAGCCGAAATGCGCCGGCGGTACGTTCTTGTGGGCGACCGGTTCGAAGTCGAACACGTTGATCGCCTCCTTCGGACTATTGATCAATTCGCCGCTGCCCGGCGGCGCCCAGATCATCGGGTCAGGCAATTTGGACGGCGCTTCCGCCGCGAAGGCCCCCGGCGCTTCGGAAGCCAGCAGCGGACTCGCAGCCAGGTATTGCAGAAAACGGCGGCGGCTGCCGCGAACGATCGACGGCGTCATTGAAGTATCCTCCCCTGCGGCTATTTTTTTGTGGGCGCAACGATAGCAGCCGCAAGGATCGCTCGAAAGGCTCCACCGCTGCCGGGCGGGCCTGCCATGCATGCCCGCCATCGCGAGCGGCGCGCTCGGACCTTGCGCGCAAGGTCCGAGAATCGCCTCGACGCAAGCGAACGGGCGGCTTCTTGCGCGGATCGATATGCCGGCAAAAGCGTTGTTCTGGGCGGGAGTACGCATAATCCCGCCACCAGCGCAGCTTAGGGGCTTGTTGACAATCCGGCGTTCGGCCAGAAAGGTTGCGGCCAGGCCGATACGGACCTGCTCCAACAGAAACAGGGCATCATGAATCCCGTCAAAGCACTCGAAAAACAGGGCCAGGCGGTCTGGCTGGACTTCCTCGCCCGAGGCTTCGTCGCCAAAGGCGAGCTGAAAAAGCTGATCGACACCGATGGCGTCAAGGGCGTGACGTCCAATCCGTCGATCTTCGAGAAGGCAATCGGCAGCTCGGGCGAATATGATGGCGCGATCGGCAGTGCCTTAAAAACGGGCGACCGCCCGGTCGCAGATCTGTTCGAGCATTTGGCGGTCGAAGACATCCAGCGCGCCGCCGACGTACTCCGCCCGGTCTATGAGCACCTGAAGGGCGAGGATGGATTCGTCAGCCTCGAAGTATCGCCCTATCTCGCGATGGACACCAAGGGCACGATCGCGGAAGCGAAACGGCTTTGGAAAGACGTCCAGCGCAAGAACCTGATGATAAAGGTGCCGGCGACGCCGGAAGGCCTGCCGGCGATCGAACATCTGACTGGCAAAGGCCTCAGCATCAATATTACGTTGTTGTTCTCGCAAAAAGTCTACGTGCAGGTTGCGCAAGCCTATCTCGCCGGGCTTGAGAAATACGTCGCCGCTGGCGGCGATCCCTCCCATGTCGCGAGCGTGGCGAGCTTCTTCGTCAGTCGCATCGACAGCGCGGTCGACAAGCAGCTTGATGAGAAGATCGCGCGCGCCAACGACCCAAGCGAAAAAGAACGGCTGGCCGCGCTCAAGGGCAAGGTCGCGATCGCGAATGCCAAACTTGCCTATCAGGAATACAAGCGCCTGTTCTCCGGCGCGAGGTGGGAGAGGCTTGCGGCCAAGGGCGCAAAGCCGCAACGGCTATTGTGGGCCTCGACCGGCACCAAGAACAAGGACTACAGCGACGTGCTCTATGTCGAGGAGTTGATCGGCCCCAATACCGTCAACACCGTTCCTCCCGCCACGCTCGACGCCTTCCGCGACCATGGCAAGCTGCGCGACAGCCTCGAAGAGAATGTCGAGGGTGCACGGCGCGTGCTTGTCGAACTCGAAAGATCCGGCATCTCGCTCGATGCGATCACGACCGAACTCGTAAAGGATGGCGTCAGGCTGTTCGCGGACGCCGCCGACAAGCTCTACGGCGCCGTGGCGGACAAGCGCGCCACCGTGCTGGGGACCGGCATCGACATCCAGAAGCTCGCGCTCGGCGCTGGCGTCGAAAAGGCGGTCGAAAAGAGCGCCGAGGAGTGGCGCGCGTCGGCCAAGATCCGACGGCTCTGGCAAAAGGACAAATCGGTCTGGACCAGCGACGACGAGCACAAATGGCTGGGGTGGCTGAACAGCGCGGCCAAGGCCGATATCGCCGACTACGAAGACTATGCGCAGCGCGTCAGGGGACAGAATTTTTCCGACGCCGTCGTGCTCGGCATGGGCGGATCGAGTCTTGGGCCCGAAGTGCTGGCCGAAACCTTTCCGAAGAAATCCGGCTTTCCCAAATTGCACGTGCTTGATTCCACCGACCCCGCGCAAGTGCGCGCGATGGAAAAGGCGGTTGATCTGTCGAAGACGCTTTTCATCGTCTCCAGCAAGTCCGGCGGCACGACCGAGCCGAACGTGATGAAGGATTACTTCTTCGCCCGCGTTGCACAGACCATCGGCGCCGAGAAGGCCGGCCATCGGTTCATCGCGGTCACCGATCCCGGATCGTCACTGGAGAAGGTCGCGGCCAAACAAGGATTCGCGCGCGTTTTCCATGGCGACCCCGCCATCGGCGGCCGCTACTCCGTGCTGTCGCCGTTTGGTCTGGTGCCGGCCGCGACCGCCGGCATCGACGTCCGCGCCCTCATCAGGCATGCGCTTGCGATGATGCGCTCCTGCGGGCCGGACGTGCCGCCGCATGAAAATCCGGGCGTGCAGTTCGGCCTTGCCATGGGACTTGCGGGTCTGGAGGGCCGCGACAAGGTGACGATCGCCTCCTCCAGAAAGATTGCGGATTTCGGCGCCTGGGCCGAACAATTGATCGCCGAAACCACCGGCAAGGACGGCAAGGGCTTGATTCCGATCGACGGCGAACCGCTGGGCGATCCGGCACATTATGGCAGCGACCGCTTTTTCATCGATCTGCGCACCGAAAGCGAGGCCGACGCCGAGCACGAGGAGAAGCTTGCCGCGCTGGAGGCCGCCGGGCATCCCGTGGTTCGCATTGTCATGAAATCGATTGAACACATCGGCCAGGAATTCTTCCGCTTCGAGATGGCAACCGCGGTCGCAGGCGCCGTACTCGGAATCAACCCATTCAACCAGCCCGACGTCGAGGCTGCCAAGATCAAGACCCGCGAGCTGACCGCGGCGTTCGAGAAATCCGGCACGCTGCCGGCCGAAGCGCCGGTCATGTCGACAGTCGAGGCCGATCTCTATACCGATGAGAAGAATGCCGCCGACCTGCGCAAGGCCGGCGCCGATGGCGACCTCGGCTCGTGGCTGAAGGCCCATCTCGCCCGCGCCCATGCCGACGATTACGTGGCGCTGCTCGCCTATATCGAGCGCAATGCCGCGCATATCGACGCCCTGCAAACCATGCGGCTTGCGGTGCGTGACAATCGCCACGTCGCCACCTGCGCCGAATTCGGCCCGCGCTTCCTGCATTCGACCGGCCAGGCCTACAAGGGCGGACCCGACACCGGCGTCTTCCTGCAGATCACCTCCGGCGACGCCAGAGATCTGCCGGTGCCGGGCCAGAAGGCGAGCTTCGGCGTGATCAAGGCGGCACAGGCGCGCGGCGATTTCGACGTGCTGACCGAGCGCGGCCGCCGCGCGCTGCGCGTGCATCTGAAGGGCGATCTGGAAGCCGGCCTCAAGGCACTCGATACCGCGATCAGGTATGCACTGAACTAGGTCAGTCATGACAAAGGGCATGAATGGTTCAGGCTCCCTCACCTCTCCCATCGGGAGAGGTCGGATCGCCCACGGCGATGCGGAAGCATCGTCCGTTGCGATCCGGGTGAGGGGTTACGCTCTATCGATAGACCTTACCCCCTCACCCCATCCCTCTCCCCAAGGGAGAGGGGGCCGACCGCCGTCGCTGAAACATAAACGCAAAATCATCGGCAGACCAAAACGAATCCCAGAGGTTTAGAAAATGCAGCTCGGCATGATCGGCTTGGGGCGGATGGGCGGCAACATCGCCCGTCGGCTGATGCAGCACGGACATTCGGCCGTCGTCTATGACAAAGACCCCAAGGCGGTCGCCGCGATCGCAGCCGACGGCGCAACTGGCGCCGGTGCGCTTGAGGATTTCGTCAAGAAGCTGGAGAAGCCCCGCGCCGCCTGGGTGATGCTTCCTGCCGGCAAGATCACCGAATCCACTATCGATGCGCTGGCAAAACTAATTGACAAGGACGATGTCATCATCGACGGCGGCAACACGTTCTGGCAGGACGACGTTCGCCGCGGCAAGGCCCTGAAGGAGCGCGGTATCCACTACGTCGACGTCGGTACCTCCGGCGGCGTCTGGGGCATCGAGCGCGGCTATTGCATGATGATCGGCGGCGACAGAGCGGTGGTCGACCGGCTCGATCCGATCTTCGCGGCGCTGGCGCCGGGCATCGGCAATATCCCGCGCACGGAAGCGCGCGAAGCGCGCGACCCGCGCATCGAGCAGGGCTACATCCACGCCGGTCCAATCGGCGCCGGGCATTTCGTCAAGATGGTGCACAACGGCATCGAATACGGCCTGATGCAGGCCTATGCCGAAGGTTTTGATATCCTCAAGAACGCCAATATGGAGGCGCTGCCGGCGGAGCATCGCTTCGACCTCGACATCGCCGACATCGCCGAGGTGTGGCGGCGCGGCAGCGTGATCCCCTCCTGGCTGCTCGATCTCACCGCTTCGGCGCTGGCCAGAAATCCCTCGCTTGAGACCTATTCCGGCTTTGTGGAGGATTCCGGCGAAGGCCGCTGGACCGTGAATGCCGCGATCGACGAGGCGGTGCCGGCCGAGGTCCTGACGGCGGCATTGTTCGCGCGGTTTCGCTCGCGCAAGGAACATACCTTCGCCGAAAAAATTCTCTCCGCGATGCGCGCCGGTTTCGGCGGCCACAAGGAGCCGAAACCGCCCGGTTCGAAGGCCTAAAGACAGATGACGGATACGCCAGCAAGACAAAAAAGGCCCGCCCCTTGCTCCTTCGTGATCTTCGGCGTCACCGGTGACCTGACGCACCGGCTGGTGATTCCCGCACTCTATAACCTCGCCGCGGCCGATCTGTTGCCCGAGAGATTCTGCGTGGTCGGCATTACCCGCAAAGGTACCTCTGGCGATGCGTTGCGCGACGGCCTGCTGAAGGGCTTGCGCCAATTCGCGACCCGCCCAGTGGACGATGCGACCGCACACCGTCTTCTGGAATGCGTCACCAGCATCGAGGCCGACCCGACGGACCCGGCCTCATTCGATGCCATGCGCGCACGGCTGGAGCGGCTGGAGACGAACCGCTCGACCGGCGGCAACCGCCTGTTCTATCTCGCGACCCCGCCAACCGCCTTCGCGCCGATCGCAAAGGAACTCGGCCGCACCGGCATGCTGAGGGAAGAGAACGGCGCCTGGCGGCGGCTGGTGGTGGAAAAACCGTTCGGCACCGACCTTGCGTCCGCCAAGGCGCTGAACGACGAATTGCTGAAGATCCTCACCGAACACCAGATCTACCGGATCGATCATTATCTCGGCAAGGAAACGGTGCAGAACATCCTGGTGCTGCGCTTTGCCAACGGCATGTTCGAGCCGATCTGGAACCGCAATCACATCGACCATGTGCAGATCACGGTCGATGAAAAAATCGGCGTCGGCCATCGAGGCAGTTTCTACGACGCAACCGGCGCACTGCGCGATATGGTGCCGAACCATCTGTTTCAACTGCTCTCGCTGGTTGCGATGGAGCCGCCGGCGAAATTCGATGCGCGCACCGTGCGCTCGGAAAAGGCCGAGGTACTGGCAGCGATCCAAACCCAGAGCGAGGCGGAGGCGTTGCAAAACTCCGTTCGCGGCCAGTATCAGGGCGGCAGGATCGGCGACACCGAGATATCGGACTATGGCAAGACGGAGAACGTCAAACCCGGCAGCACCACCGAAACCTATGCGGCGCTGAAGCTTGCCATCGACAACTGGCGCTGGGCCGGCGTTCCCTTTTATCTGCGCACCGGCAAGGCGCTTGGCCTCAAACGCACGGAAGTGGCGATCAAGTTCAAACAGGCGCCGTTTGCGATGTTTGCGAATACGCCGGTGGAGTCGCTCGCCGAGAATTACCTTGTGATCGGCGTGGAGCCGACCGAAGGCATCGCGCTGCAATTCAACACCAAGGTGCCGGGCCAGTCGGTCAGGATCGACGGCGTCGAGATGAAGTTCCGCTACAAGGACTATTTCAAGGCCGAGCCGGCAACCGGCTATGAGACCCTGATCTATGATTGCATGATCGGCGACAACATCCTGTTTCAGCGCGCCGACGGCGTGGAGGCGGGCTGGCAAGCGGTGCAGCCGTTCCTCGACGCCTGGAAGAAAGCGGGCGCCGGGGGTCTCGAAAGCTACAAGGCCGGCAGCGATGGCCCGGCGTCGGCCGAAGAATTGCTCAGGCGCGACGGCCGGAGCTGGCGCAGGCTGGGTTAGGCCGGATGCCGCCGCCGAACCGTCTTCATCGAATTGTAGTCGCTGACGCGGCTGCGCTGGCGATCGCCGCCGCGGAGCGTCTGTTGGCAAGGATCGAGACGAATCATGGTCGCACCGCGATTTGCCTGACCGGCGGTTCGAGCCCGAAGGCGCTTTATCGATTGCTCGCGACTGATGCGTATCGCGGCCGGATTCCCTGGGACCGCCTGCATTGGTTCATCGGCGACGAGCGCTTCGTCGGAGCCAGTGATCCCCTCAACAATATGGGCATGGCGCGGCGGATCTTTCTCGATCGTTTCGCCCCGCCCGCCAACATTCACCCGATCCCCACCGACACCGCCGACGCTCCCGAAGCCGCGCGCCGCTACGAGCGCGAACTGCAATCATTCTATGGCGCGCGCGAGCTTGCCCCGGTGCGGCCGCTGTTCGATGTCGTCCTGATGGGCGTCGGACCGGACGGCCACACCGCATCGCTATTTCCGAACGATCCGGCTTTAGAGGAGACGAGGCGCTGGGTGGTCGGCGTGCCCAAAGCACATGTCGAACCCTTCGTGGCCAGGGTAACGCTGACCTTGCCCGCCCTCTCCTCCTGCCGCGAAATGCTGTTCGAGGTTGCTGGTCGTGAAAAGCGCGGGATTCTCAAGCGGCTGGTTGCGGGCGAGAACCTGCCGGCGAACCGTGCGCGTTCGATGGGCGAAACAGTCCTGCTGGCGGACCAGGCCGCTTCGGGCGGAGAATCTTCGTGAACGAGAGTGCATCCACCTCGCCCTGCGCCCTGATCGTGATGGGCGTGTCCGGCTCGGGCAAGAGCACGATCGCAACAAAACTCGCCGAGCGGCTCGACTGGACGTTCGAGGACGGCGACCGGTTTCACCCCGCAAGCAATGTCGCCAAGATGAAGGCGGGTCATCCTCTCACCGACGAGGACCGCTGGCCCTGGCTGCAGGCGATCGCCGACGAGATCGACAGGGCCTGCCGGGCCGGCGCCCATGTCGTGATCGCCTGCTCAGCGTTGAAGCGCGCCTACCGCGACGTGCTCGTCCATGGCCGCAACGACGTGCGGATCGTCTTTCTTAAGGGCACGCAGGCTCTGATCGCGGACCGGTTGGCCCGGCGCAAGGGCCATTTCATGCCGCCGGGGCTGCTCGACAGCCAGTTCAAGACGCTGGAGCCCCCCGAGCCTGACGAAAGCCCCATCGCTGTGTCAATCGATGCTTCGGTCGACGCCATCGTCGAGGATATTGTCCGTCACCTCGGAGCTGAGTCTCCCGGCAGGAACCGCATATGAGCCGCATCGCGCTTGTTGTCTCCGACGTCGACGGCACCCTCCTGACCAAAGACAAAACGCTGACCGAGGCCGCGACGGCCGCCGTTCAGCGGCTGCACGAGGCCGATATCGGCTTCACCATCACCTCGAGCCGTCCGACCATCGGCATGCGGTTTCTGATCGAACCGCTGCGGATCGCGCTGCCGTTCGGCGCCTTCAACGGCAGTTGCATCGTCGACCCGCAGCTCAATCCGATCGAGCAGCATCTGATCCCACCGCCCGCGACGCGACGCTGCGTCGATCTGCTGGCGGAATTCGGCGCCGATATCTGGCTGTTCACCAACGAACTCTGGCTCGCCCGCGACGAGGGCGGACCCTATGTCGCGCTCGAAAAGCAAGCCATCAGGGCCGACCCGACCATCGTTGCAGATTTTACGCCCTACCTCACTTCGGCCTGCAAGATTGTCGGCGCCAGCGCCGATCCAGCGCTGCTGCAACGTTGCGAGGCCGCGATGCAAAAGGCTATGGGAATGCAGGCGACCGCGGTGCGCTCCCAGAGCTATTATCTCGACATCACCCCTCCCGGCCGCAACAAGGGCACGTTTGTGCAGGCGATGGCCCGGCGTTTGGGTATCTCGACAGACGCGATCGCCACCATCGGCGACATGCAAAATGACCTTTCGATGTTCCGGACCAGTGGCATCTCCTTCGCCATGGGTAACGCCGCCGATGACATCAAGGAGGCGGCAACCCATATCACGGCTTCGAACGAGGAGGAGGGATTTGCGAAGGCGATCGAGATGATTTTGCAAGGTGACGTCGAATGACGGACGCCGCCCACCCCAACGCCGCAAAGGGTCGCGGTTGATCCATGTCAACAATCGATCGTGCCGACGATGGTTGAAGACAATCGAGGAAAAATGCCGTGATCAAGCGAGACAGAAAAGCACACTTCGTCGGCGGCGGCATTGGTTCGCTGGCTGCGGCTGCCTTCATGATCCGCGATGGCGGCGTGCCGGGCGGCAACATCACGATTTACGAATCCTTGCCTGTGCTGGGCGGAAGCCTCGATGGCGGCGGCGATCACCAGGGCGGATACACGCTGCGCGGCGGACGCATGCTGACGACCGACAATTTCGAATGCACCTGGGGATTGTTCAAATCGATCCCATCCCTGGTCCATCCGGGCAAGAGCGTGTTCGACGAGACGGTTGCCTTCAACCAGGAGAACAAGTCGCACTCAAAGGCCCGTCTCGTGGACCGAAACCGCGCCATCGTCGATGTCACGTCGATGGGTTTCTCGATGACCGATCGGATGGAACTGCTCAAAGTGATGATGGCGAGAGAACCGGACCTGGGTACGGACACGATCTCCGACTGTTTCTCGCCGGAATTCTTTACGACCACATTTTGGCATATGTGGGCAACGACCTTTGCCTTCCAGCCCTGGCACAGCGCGGCCGAGTTCAGGCGCTACCTGCACCGGTTCATCAAGGAGTTCTCGCGCATTGAAACGCTCGCGGGGGTCAAACGCACGGTCTTCAATCAATTCGACTCGCTGGTTCGGCCGCTTCAGGCCTGGCTTACTGAGAACGGCGTCAATTTCCAAAGAGGCTGTTTTGTTGCCGACTTCGATCTGGCGTCCGAGGCGGGCAAGCTTGTCGTCCAGGCGATCAAAGTCAGACGCGCGGGCAAGAGCGAGATCGAAGCCATTGCGGTAGGCGAAAACGACCTGGTTTTTCTCCAGAACGGCTCCATGACCGACGCGTCGAGCTTCGGCTCGATGACGCGCCCGCCCGACCAGTTGACAAAGGAGGATAGCGGCGGCTGGACCCTGTGGGAGAAACTCGCCGAAGGCCGCCCCGAGTTTGGCAATCCTGCCGCTTTCAACAGCAGCGTTCCCGAATCATACTGGGAATCCTTTGCGGTGACGCTCAAGGACAATATCTTTTTCGACAAGATGGAGACCTTCACCGGCAACAAGGCCGGCACCGGTGGCCTGGTCACGTTCAAGGATTCGCGTTGGCTGATGTCGGCGGTCCTGCCGCACCAGCCGCATTTCGTCAATCAGCCCGCCGACGTTCGGGTGTTCTGGGGATACGCACTCCATCCGGATCGGGTCGGCGACTTCGTGGCCAAGCCGATGTCGGAATGTACCGGCGCCGACATTCTCCACGAGATTTGCGGTCACCTCAATTTCGATCGCAGGACATTCGCCAAGGCTATCTGCATTCCGTGCCGCATGCCCTACATCACCAGCATGTTCATGCCGCGCGCGCCGACCGACCGGCCGTTGCCGGTACCCAAATCGTCGAAGAATCTGGCCTTCGTCAGCCAGTTCGTTGAAATTCCGGAGGACGTCGTGTTCACGGTCGAATATTCGGTTCGGGTCGCGCAAATGGCCGTCTACGAACTCCTCGGGATCGATCGCGAGATTCCGCCGATCCTGCATCACGACAAGTCGCTGGAGGTCAATTTCGACGCCGTAATCAAGGCGTTCAAATGAAGCAGCTCCGTCCGTAGCCGCCTCACGCTCACTTCGACCTTTGCACCACTGGCTTCTCGCTGGTCCTCTTCGCGTCGCCGAGGTTATGCGCGGTGTTGATCAACGCGATATGCGTCAGCGCCTGCGGGAAATTTCCGGTCTGCCGGCCCGCGCCGGAATCGAATTCCTCCGCCAGGAGGCCCAGATCATTGGCCACGGCAACGACGCGGTCGAACAGCGTTTGCGCCCTGTCGGCCTCACCGGCCATCACAAGGGCGTCGGCGAGCCAAAGGGTGCAGGCCAGGAACGCGCCCTCGATCGGCTGCGTCTCGTCGGAGATCTCGCGGGGATCGTGCCGCAATACGAAGCCGTCGCGCATCATATGCCGTTCGATGGCCGCTAGCGTGCCGCGGACGCGGGGATCGGTCGCTGGAAGGAATCCGACCGACGGCAAGAGCAGCAAGCTCGCATCGAGCAAGCGAGAGCCGTAGGATTCGACGAACGTGTTCTGCTCGGGGTCGAAGCCGTTGTCGCAGACGCTGCGGCAGATCGTATCGCGCAAATTTCGCCAGCGATCGAGCGGCGCGTCATAGCCGAACCGCTCGGCGCCCTTGATGGCGCGGTCGATCGCAATCCAGGTCATTACTTTCGAGAACACGTAGTGCTTGGGGGAACCGCGCCTCTCCCAGATGCCGTGGTCGGGCCTGTCCCAAACCTCTTCCACATGCTCAACGATCGTCCGCGCCAGCGCCCAGGACCCATCGTCGAGTTTCAGGCCCGCCACACGTGACTGGTAAAAGGCATCGATCAATTCGCCGTACACGTCGAGCTGCACCTGGGCATGGGCGGCGTTGCCAACCCTGACGGGCTTTGCACCTTCATAGCCGGGCAACCAGCCCGCTTCCCACTCCAGCAGGCGGCGCTGGCCCATGATGCCATACATGATCTGCATGTTCGCCGGCGATCCCGCCACCGCGCGCAACAGCCAATTATGCCAGGCGGAAGCTTCTTCCGTGTAGCCCGAGTTCATCAACGCCAACAGCGTGAAGGTCGCGTCGCGCAGCCAGCAAAAACGATAATCCCAGTTTCGGCTGCCACCGAGTTTTTCGGGAAGCGACGTCGTGGGTGCGGCGACGATGCCGCCGGTAGGCGCATAGGTCAGGGCTTTCAGCGTGATCAGCGAGCGCATCACGAGGTCGCGGCTCTCGCCCCGATAGGAACAATGGCCGCACCAGTCCGTCCAGAAATCCTCGGTATCCTGCAGCGCTTGCGCCGGATCGATCGGCCTTGGCAGCGGCAGATGGGAGGGGCCGTAGGTAAGCACGAAGGGGGCGGCCTCGCCCTCCCTCACCTCGAATTCGGCGACCGTCGTCATGTCCTTGCCGCGCGTCGTAACCGGCGTCCGCAACACCGTCATGTCCGGCCCGCAGATCGCGAGCAACGCACCGTCCTCGGTGCGCCTGACCCAGGGAATATCCGCGCCGAAGCCGAAGCGGATGACAAGCTCCATCCGCATTTTGGCTTTGCCTGAGATGCCGCGCACCAGGCGGACGACATCGGAGGCCTCGCCACGCGGCGGCATGAAATCGATCACGGCGACGGTGCCGCCGGCAGTCTCAAACCGTGTCTCCAGGATCAGCGTATTGTCCCAATAGCGGCGCGAGGTGCGGCTGATTTCTTCCGCGGGCGCGATCAGCCACCGGCCGTTTTGGCGCGTGCCAAGGAGCCTGGCGAAACACGCATCGGAGCCGAAGGCGGGCCAGCACAGCCAGTCGATCGAGCCGTCACGGCCGACCAGCGCCGCCGTTTCGCAGTCACCGATCAATCCATAATCTTCTATTCGGCTGGACATATTCTTCACCAGCTAAGATGCGGCGTTTCACGCCATGGCGCGCGCCCGCTCGCCCGTCGCGCTTTTGAGCGCGGCGATATCGATCGCCGCCGCAATTCCCTCGATCGCAATCGGCAGCCGCTGCCGCCAGTTCGGATGCTCGTTCACGGTGCCGGGAATATTGGGCTGATCGACCACGCCCAACAAATCCTCCAGCGAAATCGCCAGCAAGCGTGACCTGGTTTTCGCGAGAAAGCCCGCCACCGCATAGAGATCGTGACGCTCGATGGCATGGTGACGCAGCCGTTCGCTGAGCATGGTGAGCGCATGCCAGCGGGCGTCGTCACTTTCACCGGGATCGATCCCGAGCGAGCGCTTCATCTTGAGATCGGCGAACGAGCGCCAGCCGGCATAGGTCGACAAATCATGGGTGTTGAAGGTGACGAGCGCGTTCGGCGCGTAGTAGTCGACGTCCCGAAACGCGCCGCGGTCGTCGCGCTCGAACATCATCACCTTATAGGACCAGATGCCCCAATCGGCCATCTTCGCGCGAAAGCCCTCGGGCACGGTGCCGAGATCCTCGCCGATCACCACGCAAGCGTGCGCGACGCTCTCCTGCGCGGTCGCCGCAAGCAGCGCCTCGAACGGCATTTGCACATAGACGCCGTTCCTGGCGTCAAACCCGTGCGGCACGAGATAGAGCCGCTTCAAGCCCAGCACGTGATCGAGCCGGATCGCGCCGGCGTAGCGCATCGACGCCCGCAACATCTCCCGGTAAGGCTCGAACGATTGCAATTCGAGGCCGGCGGCGTTGAACCCGGCGAGCCCCCAGTTCTGGCCGGCGAGATTCAGGGGATCGGGCGGTGCGCCGACCGCAAGATGCCGGGAGATCGCGGTCTGCTCGTTCCAGGCGTCGAAGCCGTCGGACTGCACCCCGACCGCGACGTCGAGATAGAGACCGACCTTCATGCCGAGTCTGCCGGCGAGGTCCCGGCAGGCGCGCAATTGCCGATCGGCGGTCCACTGCACGAATTCGACGAATTCGATTTCGGCCGCGTCCGCTCCCGCGCGCAATTTTGCGCATTTGGCATCGTCGGGCGTCCGCCAGCCCTCCGGCCACTCCCACCACGGCTTGTCGAATTTGTGCCGCAGCACCTCAAAGCAGGCGAAACGGGAAACGAGCGCGCGCTCGGCTCGAAACGCATCGAAATCTTCCTTGCGGCCAGCCGACGCGCCCGCCTTGAAATTGTCGAAGGCCGCGCGCAGGGCGCGCCATTTCAATTCCGCCACGCGCTTATAGTCGATCAGATGCCCCTCCCGCAGGCGCGCGATGACGCACAAGCGCTCAGTGAAGGCCTTTGAATTGAATTCGGGAATCTTCTCGACGTCGATATAGAGCGAATTGAGAAACAGCCGGCTGTTCGGCGAATAAGGGCTGCAATCGGCCGGCCGGTCGTCGAACAAAGCGTGCAGCGGATTGAGACCGATCCCATCGGCCCCCAAATGAGCCGCCAATTCGATCAGCGCATCAAGATCGGTGAAGTCCCCGATGCCCCAATTGCGCGCCGAGCGGACGCCATAGAGCTGGACCGCCACCAGCCAGCCACGGGCGAAATCGCCGCCATAGGCCTTAGGCGGCGAGACAATCAGGGGCACCTCTTCCGACGACGATGACGCGTCCGTCAGATACAGTCGGTATGAGCCTTGCGGCAAATCGGTGGGCCAGACGACGGTGCGATCACCGGTGTCGCCCTTGCGATCGCCAGTGTCGCCCTTCGCAATAACCCGTTGGCCGGCGACGATCATCCAGTGCATCGGTAGCCGGGCTGCTTCATTAAGCTCGGTCCGCGAAGGCTCGCCGGAGCGGATCACCACCGCCTCGCGGAGAAAGCGGTAGGGGACCCGTTCGGGCAAGGCATCGAGGATGATCCTGAGCGCTTGGGCATCCGTCACATGGCGGTGACCCTTGCCGTCGACGAATTCGGTCTGGATACCCAGCTCCCCGGCTTTGGTGAAAAGGTCCATGCGGCACGCCATTTGCAGCGACGCTGGGAGCCGTCGCGAATTCCATTGATTTCGTAATAGGATAGCCTTGGTTTAACGCTCAGGCCTCCCCGCCGTTCCCCCGGGAACCAACGGCAGGGGGACGGCTTTCTATATATGTCCCGAGCATCTCCGTTCGCGCAAACGAAATGGGACGTCATTTGCCTACCGTCGGCATCGCCGTGAACAAGACGTCCCCACCGATCGAAAGCGTCGCAGGCGCTTTCATCTGGCTTGAAGTCATCCATAATCCCGCCCTGCTCATCCGCTGTCTGGCGTGCGGGGCTCCGCGATGAATCTGATGTCGTCCATCGATACCAAGGAAATGCCGGCCGCCGCACCGGACGGCAACGAGTTGTGGTTCAAGGACGCCATCATCTATCAACTTCACGTCAAGGCCTTCGCCGACAGCAACAATGACGGCATCGGCGATTTCGCCGGCCTCACCGAAAAGCTGGACTATCTGCAAGACCTCGGGGTAACGGCGCTGTGGCTGCTGCCGTTCTATCCCTCGCCCGGCCGCGACGACGGTTATGACATCGCCGACTATGGCGCCATCAATCCCGATTTCGGGACCATGAAGGATTTTCGGCGCTTCATCGTCGAAGCCAAGCGGCGCGGTTTGCGGGTCATCACCGAACTCGTCATCAATCATACCTCCGACCAGCACGACTGGTTCAAGCGCGCCCGCCGCAGCGACTCGAAATCGAGCGCGCGCAACTGGTATGTCTGGAGCGACACCGACCAGAAATATGCGGGCACGCGCATCATCTTCACCGACGCCGAAAAATCCAACTGGACCTGGGATCCCGAAGCCGGGCAATTCTACTGGCACCGCTTCTTCTCGCATCAGCCGGATCTGAACTTCGACAATCCGCGCGTGGTGAGCGCGATGATCCAGGTGATGAAGCGCTGGCTCGACACCGGCGTCGACGGCTTCCGACTCGACGCCATTCCCTATCTGTGCGAACGCGACGGCACCAACAACGAAAACCTCCCCGAGACGCATGCCGTCATCAAGCGCCTGCGCGCCGAGCTCGACGCCTACGCCAAGGGCAAGGTGCTATTGGCGGAAGCCAATCAGTGGCCGGAGGATGTGCAGGAATATTTCGGCAATGGCGACGAATGCCATATGGCCTATCATTTTCCGCTGATGCCGCGGATCTACATGGCGATCGCGCAGGAAGACCGCTTCCCCATCACCGATATCCTGCGCCAGACCCCGGACATTCCGGCCAACTGCCAGTGGGCGCTGTTCCTGCGCAATCACGACGAATTGACGCTCGAGATGGTCACCGACGTCGAGCGCGACTATTTGTGGTCGACCTATGCCAACGATCCGCGCGCGCGCATCAATGTCGGCATTCGCCGGCGGCTGGCGCCGCTGATGGACAACGACCGGCGCAAGATCGAACTGATGAATTCGCTGCTGCTGTCGTTTCCGGGCACGCCGATCATCTATTACGGCGACGAAATCGGCATGGGCGACAATATCTATCTCGGCGACCGCAACGGCGTCCGTACGCCGATGCAATGGACGCCGGACCGCAACGGCGGCTTCTCCCGCGCCGATCCCGCGCGGCTCTACGCCCCCATCATCATGGATTCGGTCTACGGCTATGAAGCCGTCAATGTCGAGGCCCAGTCGCGCAGCCTGTCGTCGCTGCTGAGCGCCAACAAGCGGCTGATTTCGGTGCGCAAGTCGACGCTCGCGTTCGGCCGCGGCAGCATGACGTTCATCCGCCCGGTCAACCGCGCGGTTCTCGCTTATGTCAGGCAGTTGGGCGATGAGGTCATTCTCTGCGTTGCCAATCTCTCGCGATCGGCGCAAGCGACCGAACTCGATCTTTCGGCCTTCAAGGACCGCGTTCCCCTGGAAATGCTCGGCCGCACGCTTTTTCCTGCGGTCGGCGAACTGCCCTACATGATTACGCTGGCGCCTTACGGCTTCTACTGGTTCCAGCTCCAGGAGCGCGACAAGTCCGAACGCGTGGCGCCCTCGGTAGTACCTGAATTCGAAACCCTGGTCGTGCCGGTGGGGGCGACCTGGGTGTCGCTTGCCCGTACCCGCAGCGTGTTCGAGCGCGACGTGTTGCCCGGCCACCTGGCGCGAACCCGCTGGTACCCGCAACATACCGTGTCGGCGATTCACCCCGTCCTGGCCTCGGCGATCCCGTTTTGCGATATCGGCGACAACCGACCCTGGCTCACCTTCTTTGACGCAACCGAGCTTGAGGCGACGACGCGCTACGTACTGCCGATGCAGATCGAATGGGTGCGCTTCGACCGCGAACGCTACAATCCCAACGCACTAGCGGCGGTACGCCAGGGTGCGCGCGAAGGCACGCTGCTCGACGTCGCCTCCGACCCCATCTTCATCGCGCTTCTGCTTCGCAATCTTCGCGAAGCCTTGACCATCGAGGAAAACGGCTTGAGTCTGGAATTCAGGCCGACCAGCAAATTCTCTGGCCGGTCCATCAGGCAACCGGAACGCATCGCCGGTGTGGACGGTGAAGCGCTCAGCAGCACCGTGCTGGTGGACAGCGACTACGTCGTCAAGCTTTATCGAAAGCTCGAATCCGGCACCAATCCGGAGATCGAGGTCGGACGGTTCCTGACCGAGGTCGCGGGCTTTGCCAATACACCCGCAATGCTCGGCAGTGTCGAGCTGGCCGAAGGCGAAGGGCGAAGCGCGATCGCCATCGTCCACGCCCTGGTCGGAAATCAGGGTGACGCCTGGGCCGTGACGACGGCGTATCTCGACCGCTTTGTCGACGAACAGCGGCTTTTGGCGGCAAGCGAGCGTCCGGGAGAGAGCGAGGAGCAGATCCCCTATCTGCGTTATATGTCGCAGATCGGACGGCGCACTGCCGAAATGCACCTCGCCTTCTCGGCCACCAGCGCACTCATTGACTTCGCACCCGAACCGATCGGGCCTAACGATGTGCGGCGCTGGACCCAACAAATCGCCGCGCGTGCCGAGCACGTCTTCGATACCCTGCAGCAACGCCGGGATAGCTTCGGCGAGGCCGATCGCCTGCTGGCCGATCAACTGCTCGCTCGACAGGCGACCTGGCGCGATCGGTTGAAGGCGTTGCTGCCGGCAGGCATAGATGGCCTCAATATCCGGCACCACGGCGACTTCCATCTCGCACGAATGCTGATCGTCAAGGACGATATCTTTATTACCGGCTTCGGAGGCGACCCTTGCCGACCGATCGAGGAGCGGCGGCGCAAGGCGCCGGCGGCGCACGACGTTGCCGGCCTGATCCGGTCGATCGACTATTCCGCCCATGCGGCGCTCGAGCGTGCCCTCAAGCTGGCGCCGGATGAGCATGGCAAGCTCGGCACGGCGCTGACGGAATGGGTTAACCGGGCCGGCGCGGCCTTCCTTGCCGCCTATCGTGAATCCATGACAAATTCATTGCTCTGGCCGGCGGATCACCGGGCTGCAGATCGGATGCTGGACTTCTTCCTGCTTGAAAAGATCTTCAACGAGCTGGAATACGAATTGGCGCAGCCGCACGAATGGGTGCGGGTCCCGCTGACCGGAGCGCTTCGATTGTTGTCTCCGCGTACCGACGAGGCCTCATGACCAAGCTACCCGCCGAAGCCTACGCGATCCTTGAAGGCCGCCATTCCGATCCCTTTCACTATCTCGGGCCGCACGTCGAGGGCGACAAGACGGTGGTACGCGCATTCCTGCCGGACGCCTCGAAGGTCGACGCCGTTGTCGAGGATGGCCAGGCGGCTGCGCTGACGCGCATCCACAAGGACGGGCTGTTTGCCGGCATCGTTCCGAACGGCTCCAGATCGTACCAGTTGCGCGCCCGGTTTGGGGAGAACGTGGTCGACCTCGACGATCCCTATCGCTTTCCGCCGGTGCTGACGGATTATGACCTGTATCTCCTCGGCGAAGGCACCCATCAGCGGCTTTACGACAAGCTCGGGGCGCACCCATGCGCGCTGGAGGGCGTTGCCGGCGTGGCGTTTGTCGTGCTCGCGCCCAACGCACAACGGGTCAGCGTCATCGGCGATTTCAATTTCTGGAATCCCAGGCGGCATCCGATGCGCGTGCGCGGCCTTGGCTATTGGGAATTGTTCATTCCCCATGCGATGCCCGGCGACCGCTATAAATTCGATATCGTCAGCCGGCAGGGTGACCATTTGCCGCTGAAATCGGATCCGCTGGCCTTTGAGACGGAGATGCGTCCGAGCAACGCATCGATCGTATTCGACGAGGAAGAACTGCCCTGTCCACGCCCCGCCCCGCCCAACGTCAACGCGCTTGACGCACCGGTGTCGATCTATGAGGTTCACCTCGGGTCGTGGCGGCGCAAGGGCGACAACGCGTGGCTCACCTATCGCGATCTCGCCGAGCAGCTTCCGCGCTATGCCCGCGATCTCGGCTTCACCCATGTCGAGTTTCTTCCCGTCAGCGAACATCCCTTCGACGGCTCCTGGGGCTACCAGCCGACCGGCCTATTCGCGCCCACCAGCCGCTTCGGCGGACCGGCCGATTTCGCCGCGCTGGTCGATGCCTGCCACCGCGAAGGTCTCGGCGTATTGCTCGACTGGGTGCCCGGCCATTTTCCCGACGACCCCCACGGCCTCGGCAATTTCGACGGCACCGCGCTCTACGAACATGCCAACCCCCTGCAGGGCCGACATCTCGATTGGGGCACGCTGATCTACAATTTCGGCCGCACCGAAGTCGTCAATTTCCTGGTGTCGAACGCGCTGTTCTGGCTGGAGCGTTACGCCGTTGACGGGTTGCGCGTCGATGCGGTGGCCTCGATGCTCTATCTGGACTATAGCCGGCCCGCCGGCGAGTGGGTGCCGAACCGGTTTGGCGGCCGGGAAAATCTCGACGCCATCGAATTCCTGCGCCGCTTCAACACCGAAGTGTTCGCCCGCTTCCCGCAAGCAACGACGGCGGCCGAAGAATCGACCGCGTGGCCGCAAGTGTCGCGGCCCGTCGAATTTGGCGGACTCGGCTTCGGCTACAAGTGGAACATGGGCTGGATGCACGACACGCTGCAATACATCGGCAAGGACCCGATCCACCGCAAATATCACCACGGCGACATCCTGTTCGGCCTGCACTACGAGTTTTCGGAGAACTTCATCTTGCCGCTGTCGCATGACGAGGTCGTGCACGGCAAGCGCTCGATCCTGGGGCGGATGCCGGGCGATGAATGGCAGCGTTTTGCGAATTTGCGGGCTTACTATGCCTTCATGTTCGGACATCCCGGAAAGAAGCTGATGTTCATGGGTTGCGAATTTGCCCAGGAGCGCGAGTGGGACCACGATGGCTCGCTCGACTGGCATTTGATCGATCAGCCAAGACACGGCGGAGTCCAGTCCCTGATCCGCGACCTGAACACGCTCTATCGCACCTGTCCGGCGCTGCATGAACTGGACTGCGATCACTCGGGCTTTGAGTGGCTCGTGACTGACGACGCCAACGGCAATGTGTTCGCCTGGATCCGCAAAGGCAGGGACGCGCGGGCGCTCTGCCTGGTTGCGGTGAATTTTTCGCCGAATGTCTATTACAACTATCGCGTCCGCGTGCCGATCTCCGGCACGTGGCGTGAGGTTCTCAATTCGGACTCCGCCCATTACGGCGGCAGCAACGTCGGGAACGTTGGCGAAGTCCGCACCCTGGATGGGCCAGCGCCAGAACTCAGCCTCACCATTCCGCCGCTCGCCGCTATCTTTCTCGTACCGGAAGGCTAGCGCATGCGACTGTCCGCCGGATCGTCCTCTCGGCTCGGCGCAAGCTGGGACGGCCGGGGCACCAATTTTGCGCTGTTCTCGGCCAACGCGCAAAAGGTCGAACTCTGCCTGTTCGACAGCCAGGGCCGCCGCGAGATCGAGCGCATCGAGTTGCCGGAGCGTACCGAGGATGTCTGGCACGGCTATCTCAACGACGTTTCGCCGGGGCAACTCTACGGCTATCGCGTCCACGGACCTTACGCGCCCGAGCACGGCCACCGCTTCAACCCCAACAAGCTCCTGCTCGACCCCTATGCGAGGCGGCTCGCCGGGCGGCTGGTGTGGAGCGACACCCATTTCGGATACCGAACCGGCAGTGCGCGCGAGGACCTCTCCTTCGACCGGCGCGACAATGCGCGCGGCATGCCGAAGGCCGTCGTGGTCGACGAGACCTTCAACTGGGGACGTCGCGAAATGCGTCCCAATATCCCCTGGGAGGACACCATCATCTATGAGGCCCATGTCAAGGGGCTCACTCAGAAACGCGCCGACGTGCCGCCCAATCTGCGCGGCACCTATGGCGGCCTGTCCTCGCCCGCGATGATCGACCATTTCAGGCGGCTCGGCGTCACCACCATCGAATTGTTGCCGATCCACGGCCTCGTCGATGAACGGACGCTGGTCGAGAGGAAGTTGTCGAATTACTGGGGCTACAATTCGCTGTCTTTTTTCGCGCCCGAGCCGCGCTATTCGCTGGACAACCCGCTCGACGCTTTCCGCTCCACGGTCGCGCGGCTGCACGATGCCGGCATCGAGGTGATGCTCGATGTCGTCTACAATCACACCGCCGAGGGCAACCATATGGGCCCGACGCTGTCGTTTCGCGGCATCGACAACGCCTCCTATTACTGGCTGAAGCCGGAAAATCCGCGTTACTACGACGACTTCACCGGCTGCGGCAGTTCGGTCAAGCTCACCCATCCGCGTGTCTTGCAGATGGTGATGGATTCCTTGCGCTACTGGGTCGAGGTCTGCCATGTCGATGGCTTCCGGTTCGATCTCGCAACGACGCTGGCGCGCGGGCCGAACGGTTTTGACCGCAACACCGCCTTTCTCACCGCCGTCCGGCAGGATCCGGTGCTCGCCTCGGTCAAGCTGGTCGCCGAGCCCTGGGACCTCGGGCTGGGCGGCTACCAGGTTGGCGCCTTTCCGTCGCAATGGTCGGAGTGGAACGACCGTTATCGCACCGCGATGCGCCGTTACTGGAGCGGCGAAGGCAGCCTGATCGGGGAAGTCTCCAGCCGCATGACGGGTTCGTCCGACCTGTTCAACCATGACGGCCGCAAGCCGCGCGCCAGCATCAACCACATCACCGTGCATGACGGTTTTACGCTTGCCGATTTGTTCAGTTACAACGCCAAGCACAACGAGGCCAACGGCGAGGACAATCGCGACGGCGCCAGCGAAAACCACAGCAACAATTGCGGCCATGAAGGCCCGACCGACGATCCCGCAATCAATGCGCTTCGCCATCAGTTGCGGAAGAATCAGATCGCCTGCCTGTTGCTCGCGCAAGGCGTGCCGCTGATCCTGGCCGGCGATGAAGCCGGCAACACTCAGGACGGCAACAACAACGCCTATTGTCAGGACAACGAAACCGGCTGGGTCGGCTGGGAAGGCATCGGCCACGAAGGCGACGACCTCATCGACTTCGTCCGACACATGATCGAAATACGCCGGCGCTTTCCGCAAATCCGCTCGCGCCGCTGGCTCGACGGACGGCGCGTGGACGGAAGCTATGGCGTACTGTGGCTGACGCCGGCCGCCGAAGAAATGAAGGAAGCGGACTGGAAATTTCCGCAAGGCCGCTTTCTCGCCTATGTGCTGGGGCCGGCCGAGCAAGGTCAGGCCCCGATCTTCATCGTGCTCAATGGCGCACCGGAGGCGATTGCTTTCAAGCTGCCGAAGATGCCGGAATACACGAGCTGGCAACAACTATTGAACACCGCCGACGCCAGACAGAAGGTGGCGGGCTTCGCATCGGGAAGCGAGGCCACCGCGCTTCCCCGCTCGGTGCTCGCCTTCGCGGGTTCGGCATGAGTGAACGGCAGTTTGGCGCAAGACTGACCGCGGACGGTGCGGCGTTTCGCATGTGGGCGCCGGCGGCCAAGCGCGTCGATCTCCTGCTCGACAAGCCATACCCCCTCAAGCGCGACGCGGAGGGATGGTTCGCCGCCGAGATTCCCGACACGAAGGCCGGCGCGCGCTACAGGTTCCGGATCGACGACGAGATCGACGTGCCTGATCCGGCTTCGGCGTTCCAGCCGGAGGACATTTTCGGCCCGAGCGAGGTGATCGATCATTCGAGCTACCGCTGGCGCGCGTCGGACTGGCGCGGGCGGCCGTGGCACGAAACGGTGCTGTTGGAGGCCCACGTCGGCGCCTTCACCCCTGACGGCACCTACCGCGCCATGATCGACGAGCTCGATCATCTCGCCGCAGCCGGCATCACCGCGCTGGAATTGCTGCCGCTGGCGGATTTCGCCGGTGCCCGCAATTGGGGTTATGACGGCGTGCTGTGGTATGCGCCCGACAGCGCCTATGGCCGGCCCGACGATCTCAAGGCGCTGATCGACGAGGCGCATCTGCGCGGGCTGATGGTGTTCCTCGACGTGGTCTATAATCACTTCGGCCCGGAGGGAAATTACCTCGGCCGCTATGCGCCGACATTCTTCGCGAAGGCGCAGACGCCCTGGGGCAGCGCGATCGATTATCGCGTGCCGCAGGTTCGCGCCTTCGCGATCGAGAACGCGCTTTATTGGCTCGGCGAATATCGCTTCGACGGGCTGCGGCTCGATGCGGTCAACACCATCTACGAGCCCGGCGAAATCTCGATACTGCACGACCTCAGTGTGGCCGTCGGCAACCTTGCCGCCACAACGCGGCGTCACATCCATTTGGTGCTCGAAAATGGCGACAATTGCGCAATTCTCTTGGACAGCGCGCAGGGCCCGCTGTCCGGCAAATACCGCGCGCAATGGAACGACGACTATCATCACGCCTGGCACGTGCTCTTGACCGGCGAGACGCAGGGCTATTACGGCGACTACCGGCGTTCGCCGCTTCACGACATCGCCCGCGCGTTGGGCTCCGGCTTTGTCTATCAAGGCGAGGCCTCGGCGTTTCGCAGCGGGCAATTGCGCGGCGAGCCGAGTGGCGCGCTTGCGCCCACCGCCTTTGTCAATTTCCTGCAGAACCACGACCAGATCGGCAACCGCGCGCTCGGCGATCGGCTAGGGGACCTCGCAAGCCCGGAAGCGATCGAGGCCGCGCTCGCGATCACCTTGCTCGCGCCGACGATCCCGATGCTTTTCATGGGAGAGGAATGGGGTTCGAAAAAGCCGTTTCCGTTCTTCTGCGATTTCAAGGGCGGCCTCGCTGACGCCGTGCGGCAGGGGCGGCGCCGGGAGTATGGCTGGGCCTATGCCACCCATGGCGACGAGGTTCCTGATCCACTCGACCAGGAAACTTTTCGATCCGCGGTGCTGGATTGGGAATCCCGCCACCAAGGAGCGGCACGCAAACGGCTGGCGCTGGTGGCTGAGCTCCTCGCCATCCGCCAGCGGGAAATCGTCCCCCGCCTTGCAAAGGCGGCGTTCGGCGAGGCACACGCGGCCGACAATGGCTTGCTGACGGCCAACTGGCGCATGGGCGACGGCACGAGGCTGATGCTCGTAGCCAATCTGTCGAACCGCGACATCCCCGTCCAGCGCGAGACCGGCGGCACGCCGGTCTGGGGCGGCGTAGCCGACGGCATCTTGAAACCGTGGTCGGTCTTCTGGCGCCTTGAGCTGCATGACCGTTGATTGAATCGTCCGTCAGCGTGTTCGCGTCACCTCTCCCCGGCGGGGAGAGGTCGATTTGCGCAGCAAATCGGGTGAGGGGGCGGTGGACTACGAGAGACCGTAACCCCTCACCCCAACCCTCTCCCGGCGGGAGAGGGAGCGCACTTCCATTGCCGTGACAGATCAATCTAATCTCATCCCGATCTCGCCGCAGGACCTTAAGTCGCAATTCGTCAATTCCGTTTGGTGAGCAGCAGCTTGCCCCGGTTCTGGATCGCGACTTGCGCGACTTCCGCAAACCGCTGCAACAACCACGGCAGCGTCACTTCCAGCCGGACGTGATCGTCGGCGACGTCGAGATGGCCCGACGCCGCCTGGCCGAGCGCGCGGATGCGGAAGATCATACGGTTGTCTTCCCACCGCTCCTCATCGACCTTCAGCACCGGCACACTCGCAGCCGCGCGCGTGAGCCCCGCCTTGAGGCGGCGCATGGCCTCTTCCCGGCCGAGACGATGCGGAATCGAAACGATGAGAGGCGCAGACACGATTTTTCCTTTCGCGTAACCAGACGTAGTTCCGCTTCCTCGACAAGAAAGAGCGCGTCGACGCCGGCCCGGAGTACGGGAACTTTCCAAGTTCCGGTTTGTTTCCCCATCTCAAGACATAGCATCGGATACGAGCATCGGCTGGAGGAGAACTGGATGTCGATTGGAACAATCATTCTTATTATCCTGATTATCGCACTTCTTGGCGGCTTTAGCGGCATCGGCGGCGGACCTTTCTACGGTACGGGCTATTATGGCGGCGGCGGCCTCGGACTCATCGTGGTTATTTTGCTGATCCTGATATTGCTCGGCAGGATTTGAGGCCCTCTCAACCGCGACAGGTCGTCATGGCTCGCCACCGGGCCTCGCCTCCGGCGAGCCCGATGACAGGCTCCAGCAGGGGTATCCAGTACGCCGCGGCCATCAGCACAAAATTGCAACTATGCGGAATACTGGATACTCCGCCTTCGCGGAGTATGACGATCGTCGTTGTATGAACCAGCGAGATCATTCTATTACCCCGAGTTTCTTCATCGCCGCCCTGATCGAAGATGCGGCATCATCGTAACCCTCCCACGCCTTGCTTCGCGCAAGCAGCGAAGGCACGGTGCGCACCGTATAGCGCTTCGGATCGAGATCGCCCTTCACCTGGGCCCAGGTCAGCGGCATCGAGACGGTGGCGCCTTGGCGCGCCCGCGGCGAGAGCACGGCGACAGCGGTTGCCATGCGATCGTTACGCAGATAGTCGAGGAAGATCTTTCCCCGGCGCAACTTCTTGGACATGTTGAGCAGGTATTGCTCGGGATTTTCTTCTGCCATCCATTGGCAGACCTCTTGCGCAAATGCCTTGGCTTCCTTCCAGTCCACTTTGTCCCTCGCGCCGTGCGCGAGCGGCACCACGACGTGGAGCCCCTTGCCGCCGGTGGTCTTGCAGAAGCTTTCAAGACCGAGTTGGCCGAGACGCTGCCGCATATCCTTGGCGGCCTCTGTGACCTCGGTGAAGGCGACCTCGGGCGCAGGATCGAGATCGAACACCAGGCGTCCCGGGATGTCGGTGGCGTTCGGTGCGCAATTCCAGGGATGCAGTTCGAGCCCGCCCGACTGCGCCACAGCCGCAAGGCCCTCGACGCGGTCGATCTGTAGATAGGGTTTGCGATCGCCGGAAACCCTGACGAGCTCCAGCAAATGCGACTGCCCCGGCATCGCGTGACGCTGGAAGAATTTCTCGCCATTGATGCCATCGGGCGCGCGGACCACGGAACATGGCCGGCCCTTTAAATGTCCGATCATCCAACCGCCGACCGCCTCGAAATAACGGGCGAGATCAAGCTTGGTCACGCCCTTGCCGTCGCCGGCATCCGGCCACAGCTCCTTGTCCGGCTTTGAAATGACGACGCCCATCACCTCGGCGGAACGGTTCGCCACCGACACCGAATGCGTCTTGGCGTGCGTCTTGCCCGGCCTCGACTTGCCGGATTTGGCGGTGTTGTTTCCGGAGAGCTTGGCGAGTTTCGTCATGGCCGGCCTTTCCGCGACGATCTCGTCGGCTGGCTTGTCCTGGCGCAATCCCTTGAATGCAGCCTGCCGTATGTTGCCGCCGTCGGTAAAGCCTGCGAATTCGATTTCGGCGACGAGCTCGGGCTTGAGCCAGTGGACGTCGCGGGTCTTGCGCGGCGCGTCCTTGTCGCCGAACGGATTCTCGTCGGACTCCGCAGCCTTCAGCACCGGCATGATGCGCCTGACCGTGTCCTGCCCAAAGCCGGTGCCGACCATCCCGACAAAGGCCAGATGATCGCCGCGGCGGACCCCCGCCATCAGCGAGCGGAACTTGCCGTTGGTCGTCTTCCATCCCCCGAGCACGACCTCCTGCCCGGCGCGACTTTTGGCCTTGGTCCAGCTCTCGGAGCGGCCGGAGCGGTAGGGCGAACTGAGCCGCTTGGAAACGATGCCCTCGAGCGACAGCTTCGATGCCGATTCCATGATCGCGTCCCCATCGCCCTGGAAATGCTCGACATAGCGGATCGATTTGGCTTTGGACCGCGCTTCCAGTATTTCCTTCAGCCGCGTCTTGCGCTCTTCGAGCGGCAGTCGGCGAAGGTCTTCGCCGTCGGCAAACAAGAGATCGAAAGCAAAGAAGATCAGATTGTCCGTCTTGCCGTCGGAAATGGCGGCCTGCAACGCGGAGAAATCCGGCGCGCCGTTGTGGCCGAGCGCCACGATCTCGCCGTCGATGAGCGCATCGGGAAGCCGGCTTCCCTCTTTTGCGATTGTCTCGAACTTCTCCGTCCAGTCGAGACCCTTGCGCGTTCTAAGCTTTGCCTTGCCGCGCTCCACGCGCAATTGCACGCGATAGCCGTCGAACTTGATCTCGTGGCACCACCCTTCCCCGCTCGGCGGCCGCCCGACCGGCGTGCAAAGTTCCGGCGCGACGAAATCCGGCATCGCCGCCACCTTGCGGGCGCGGGTCGTCTTCGCGGGAGCGCGCCGTTCGATTGCCTTTCTGCTTTCGAGCCGCGCCTCGGCGGCTTCGCCATGGTTCGATTGCCAAACCGCATCGGCCCTGCCGCGGCCGGTCTTCGCCGTCATGAACCGCTTTGGCGCCTTGCCCTTGCCGGCGGCGATCTGATCCATGGTTCGCCCCGAGGCGACCGATCGATCGTCCTCCAGCACGTCGTTGGACTTGCCTGCTTTCGCATATTCGTCGCGATGCTTGATCAGGAGCCAATTGGTGCGCTTGCCTCCGGTGCGGTCGTGACGCATCCGCACCAGCACCCAACTGCCATGCAGCTTGTCGCCGTGCAGCGTGAATTTCAGATCGCCTTTTTTAAATCCCATGTCGGGATCGTCGGATTCCCAATAGCCGCGGTCCCACAGTTGCACTGTGCCGCCGCCATACTGATCCTTGGGAATGGTACCTTCGAAATCGCCGTAATCGAGCGGATGATCCTCCACTTCCACCGCCAGCCGCTTGTCATGCGGATCGAGCGAAGGACCCCTCGTGACCGCCCAGGACTTGAAGACGCCGTCGAATTCGAGCCTGAGATCGTAGTGCAGGCGGGTGGCCGCATGCTTCTGGATCACGAACCGCCGCCGTTTCGACGGCCTGATCGGCGCATCGCCGGCGGGCTCCGCGGTTTTCTCGAAATCCCGCTTTTTGCGGTAGGTGGAGAGGTTTCTCAAGGACACGGTCAAACCTATGCGAGCCGATAACCCCACACAGCCTATCACGCGCTCCCATTGGACACGAGTTCACGATCTCGCGGCGCGGATAGCGTCCGAGTTGAGCAGGATCCTTCGCCCCGAAAAAGAGGGCACAGGGAATGCCGGGCGCTCAGATAGCGCCCGCAGCCTCGCATGCAAAATAAAATAAGCATACGAGTGTAGTCACCACGGTCACACCGGAAACACCCGGCATTCCCCGCGCAATGGTTTTAACGGCTTATATCGCGCTCTCCTCGGTGACCGGGCTTTCTTGCCACCGTCGTCCGCGAGATCATCGACTCGCAAGCTTGACATCAGCGTCGGGATGCCAGGACCACACGACTTCGCCGTCCGCGATCGGCGCATTCGTCTTGTGCGCCAAAGCGTCCACCGCATCCCGCACCCAACGTTCGTGACGATCGCGAAACGCCCCTCTTGGTGAGGCGGGACAGCGGGAAAATGCTTCTGATTTGGGGGCAAGATCAATCCCGACGGGATGCGGCAGATTGACACGACGGGCAAATCAGTTTGGCGGCTTACCGAACTGGGAGATTTGTCAAGGCCGAGCATAGCCGCCCGAAGCACGGCGTCGCTTCCGCTCCAGCCATCCGCGCCCTGCGCGCCACAACGAAAGAAAGACGTGGATGCCCGGCACTGGCCGGGCATGACGGCTTGATTCATATCGGGCGCGCTTACCTCTTCGCCCGACGCTTCTTGGCCGGCCTTCCTCGCTTCGCGGCGCTCGTCCTCCTCGGAACCTTGGCGCCCGCGGCCCTCGCCTCGGAAAGACCGATTGCAATCGCCTGCTTGCGGCTCGTGACCTTCCGCCCCGAGCGGCCGCTCCTCAACGGCCCCGCGTTACGCTCCTTCATTGCGCGTTCGACCTTGGCGGACGCCTTCTTTGAATATTTTCGGGCCATGATGCTTCTCCCTCCAGCACAAGACTAATCGGCGCGGACGGGTATGGTTCCAGGACCGTTGTAGTGGTAGGCCAGATTAGCCGAAGTCGTAATTACCTCGGCAGCTCTAACGGCGGATTACGCTAACGCTAATCCGCCCTTCTGTAACGGGCCTCGATTTGTCAATCCCTTTTGCTTCGTTCCGCTCGCCGGGGTCTCGCTTCTGTACGGGGTCGGCGCGGAGGCCGCCACCTGATGGGGTTGGAAGAGGATAGGCCGACCAATCTACGAAAGCGTGGTCACAATGCCACTTGGCGGATTACGGTCTGACCTGATCCATCGTCCCGGCGAGGGGACGTCGCTTCAAGGACCTGGTGTCGTGGCCCCTGAAAGCCGTTCGAGCTTCTCCTCCTTCAAGCCGCTGCGGCAGCGTTGAATGCCGTTCCATCGGCGAGCATGCGATGCATGATCACCGCGAGTCTGCGCGCCAGCGCCACCTTGGCCTTGCTCATGCCGGCGCGCCTGGCGATCCGCATCGCCCAGCTCTTCAATGCCGAACAGCCCTTGAGTGGCTTCGTCAGCATGATATGCGCGGCCTCGTAGAGCGCCGTGCGGACCGAGCAGTCACCGATCTTGCTGATCCGGCCGGTATAGTCGGTCTCGCCCGATTGATGCTTCTTCGGCGTCAACCCGAAATGGGCTCCCACCTGCTTCGACGATTTGAACCGCCCTGGATCATCGATGGCGCTGGCATAGGTCAGCGCCACGATCGGGCCGACCGCCGGCGTCGACATTAGAAGCCGTGCCCGCGTATCCGAGCGCGCCAGCTTGCGTACATGCTTCTCGAAAGCCTTGAACTCCTTCTGCAGCACCGCATGCACTGCCAGCAGTGCTTTGGCGATCATCTCCAGATGTGGGTGGCCTGCCACGAGTTCATTGATCCGCCCTGCGAATCCAAGCTCCGTGGTTTTGCCGACCTTCAGACCGAAGCCGCGCAGGATCCCGCGCAGGCTGTTCTCCGTGTCGTGAAGTTTCGATTGCACCAGCTTGCGGGCCGTCAGCAGCGATCGCGTCTCTTGCGCCTCTATCGACTTGCAATGCACCGGCCGGAACCAACCCAGCCGCATCAGCTGCGCAATCCCGCGCGCATCGTTGCGATCGGACTTCACCGGCATCGCCTCGAACGCCTTGTGTACATGCCGTGTCTCCAGTAGTTCCACCGCCAGCCCCGCTTCCCGCATCGCTGCAAACAACCATTGCGACAACGGGCCGGCCTCCAGCCCGATCCGTTCCAGCTTAAAGCCAGACGAACGGAACCAGGCGATCATCGCCTCCGGCTCGCTGGCCACCCTGGCTTCCCGCAAAATCTTGCCGTTCGCGTCGACAACACACACGCTCGAGCATTCCAATGACACGTCGATTCCGGCATAGTGGTTCATGGTCGTCTCTCCTCGATGTTTGGAGCGAGGGGCCAATCCCTCGACTCCGTCACACCATCAATGTGAGGGACGACCGCTCGCCTTCCAAGCAAGCCGCGCGCAGCGCGCCATCAATAGCGCCGTAGCAAGCGCGGCTTGCTTGGAAGGCAGACCGCGGCCCGTTACCCCATCTACGGGCCTACGGGCCTCGTGTTTTTTCGCCTTTTCAAAATGAATAGTAAAGGAGATTTCAATGATTTTAGTACAGAGGAGTGTCAGCGTTGCGCCCGGAATGTTGTCGGCAGCAATGGCGTTCGCAAACGAGATCAGTGCACAAGTAAGAACAACTACTGGCATCGATCTGAAAATTGCCGTTCCGGTCGGAGGTAATGCCGCTCGCATGGCTTGGATTGCCAATTACGAGAACTTGGCCCAGTACGAGGCCGTGGGGCTAAAGCTTCTTGGCGATCAAAAATACCTAGAGCTGATCAAGAAGGCAGCGGGCATCTTTGTTCCCGATACGCTCCGTGATGAGATTTGGCGAACGCTCTAACGAAAAAAGCCCGTGTAAACCGACGGGCGGGTCATCGCTGATCCCAAGCGAAAAATGGAAGCCCGTCGTTTGCGATCAGCGGTTGGCCCGTCCGATGCGCGCGCCCCGGAATGAGGCATGAGGGTTGACGTCGCCGCCGTGGACATGATTGTGGCTCGCCGGTCTGGCGGGATGCAAATCTAATCCGGCGCCCGCAGCCGATAGCCGATCCCGGTTTCGGTCAGCACGAATTGCGGACGCTCCGGATCGGCTTCGATCTTCTGGCGGAGTTGCCGCACATAGACGCGCAGATATTGCGCGTCGGTCATTTCGTCCCACAGTTCTTTGAGCAGAAAGCGGTGGGTCAGCACCTTGCCGGCGTGCTGCACCAGCACGCGCAGCAATTCGTACTCCTTGGGCGACAGCTTGACCTCGCGATCGCCGACCTTGACGATGCGGCGCACCAGATCGACGGAGAGATCGCCGGAGCGAAACACCGGCCGCTCGCCGTGGACCTGCAATTGATGGCGCAGCGCCGCGCGCATCCGGGCAAGCAATTCGTCCATCCCGAACGGCTTGGTCAGATAGTCGTCGGCGCCGAGATCGAGCGCCTGCACCTTGCCGGCCTCGTCGCCGCGGCTCGACAGCACGACGACCGGAACGCTGTCGTTGCGGCCGCGGATCACCCGCAGCAACTCGTGGCCCTGAATATCCGGCAAGCCGAGATCGAGAATGATCAGGGCCGGATCCTCCGCCAGCAGTTCGAGCGCGGTCTTGCCGTTGGAGGCCTCCAGAATCTCGTAGCCTTGCGTGCTCAGTCCCATCCGCAGCAATTTGCGGATCGGCGGCTCGTCGTCGATGACAAGCACCTTGATGGGAGTGGCGCTCATGCGGCCGTGTCCAGCGCGTTTGATTCTGCCGGAATCGGCAACCGGATGGTCAGCACCGCACCGCTGCGGTCGCTTCGATTCGACGCGGCGATCGTGCCATGCATCGCCTCGACGAAGCCGCGGGATATCGCAAGCCCAAGCCCGGTGCCGGGGCGGACATGATCGCCCTTTTGCGCGCGGTAGAACTTGTCGAATACGCTCTCCAGCTCCGAGCGCGGAATGCCCTCGCCTTCGTCAATGATCTGCAGGGTGACGAACTCCTTGTCCCGCCAACCCCTGATCGAGATCGTGGTGTCGACAGGGGCGTATTTGGCTGCATTGTCGAGCAAGTTGAAAAGCGCCTGCTCGAACAGCACCGCGTCGAGTTCCAGCATCGGCAAATCGGCGTCAAGTTCGAGCGATACCTTGTGGTGCACGAGGATCTTGCTGGCGCGATGTAAGGCACTGCCGACGATCTCGCCGATATCGTGCGGCGAGGTGTTCGGCTTGATGGCGCCGGATTCCAGCTTGGTCATGTCGAGCAGGTTGGCGATGAAGCGGTTGAGCCGCTCGGACTCGTCGATCACGGTCGCAAGCAGGTCGCGCTTTTCGGCATCGGTCAGGCCAGGTGAGAGATCGCGCATGGTGGAAGCGGCGCCGAGCACCGACGCCAGCGGCGTCTTGAGGTCGTGCGAGATCGAGGTCAGCAGCGCCGATCGCAGCCGATCGGATTCGATGGTGCGTTTGACGCGGTCCATGTCTTCCACCAGGAGCACCCGCTCGATCGCGAGCGCGCCCTGATCGACCAGGGCGTCGAGCAGGCGGCGCTGATCGGGCGTCAGCAGCGGGCCGGTCTTGTCGTCGTCGATACCGATGACGCCGATCAATCCGCGCCCGGTTCGCATCGGCAGGAACAGGCGTTTGGCGCCGGGCAACGTATCGGAGCCGCGCCCGGCCGAGCGGTCGTTGCTCCAGGCCCAATTGGCGGCGGCGAGATCAGCCTTGTCGAGCTGATCCTCCGGCGGGTAACCCGCCTTCACCGTCAGCACGCCATTCTCCGGCAGCAGCAGCACGACGCGCACCTTCAGCATCAACGCGGTCTGGTAGGCGGTTGCCCACAACACATCGTCCAGCGTCGCAGTGCCGGCGAGCTTGCGGCTGAAGGCGTAAAGCAGTTCCGTGGTCCGTATTCGGCCGATCGCGGAGTCGGCCTGGGTGCGCACCCTGGCTGCGACGTTGGAGACCAGGATCGCGATCAACATGAAGAAGAAGAAAGCCGCGACGTTGGTCGGATCGGTGATCGTGAAGGTATAGATCGGCGGCAGAAAGAAGAAATTGTAGCAAAGCGAGGCCGCGCCGCTGGCCAGCAACGACGGCCAAAGCCCGTAGCGGACCGCCACGCCCACCACCGCAGTCAGGAACACCAGATCGACGTTCTCGATGCCGAACATCGGCTGGATGACTTCGGCCGCGGCAAGGCCGACCGCCACGATCACGAGCGCCATCAGATATGGCCAGAGCTGGAACGGCTCGTGCCGTTCCGCCGTGCGCACGGTTTTCTTCGGCACCGGATCGGCGGCCAATTCCTCGCCGGCGATGACGTTGACGCTGATATTGCCGGCACGCCGGACCAGATCGTGCACCACCGAGCCCTGTTTCAGCTCGAACCACCAGGTGCGCTGCGATTTGCCGATGATGATCTGGGTGACGTTGTTGGCCTGCGCGAATCCGAGGATATCGTCGGCGATGCGGCGTCCGACAGCGGGAATGGTCAGCGCCTCGCCGCCCAGCGCCTCCGCCAGGCGCAGCGTATCGGCCAGCCGGTCCCGTTCCTCGTCGCTCAATTGCAGGCTGCGCCGCGTTTCGATGGAGATCGCGGTCCAGGGGGCGTGCAGCCGGTCCGCCAGCCGCTTGGTATAGCGCACCAGCCCCGCCGCCCGCGGGTCCTCGCTGATGCAAACCAGAACCCGCTCGCCGGCGGCCCAGGGGCCGGCGATGGCGTTGGCCTGCATGTGGGTCAGGAGTTGCTCGTCGACGCGCTCGGCCGTCCGCCGCAGCGCCAATTCGCGCAGCGCGGTCAGGTTTCCCGGCGAGAAATAATGCTCAAGCGCACGCTCGGCCTGCTTGGGAACGTAGACCTTGCCTTCCTTGAGCCGCTGGATGAGGTCATCCGGGGTGAGGTCGATCAGCTCGATGCCGTCGGCGCGGTCGAACACCGAATCCGGCACGGTCTCGCGCACGCGCACATGCGTGATCTGGGCGACGACGTCGTTCAGACTCTCGATATGCTGGATGTTGACCGCGGTATAGACGTCGATGCCGCGCGAAAGCAGTTCCTCGACGTCGAGGTAGCGCTTCGGGTGACGGCTTCCGGCCGCGTTGGTGTGGGCCAGCTCGTCGACCAGCGCGAGCTGGGGCCGGCGCGCGATCAGGGCGTCGAGGTCCATCTCCTCGATCGTCTGGTCCCTGTAGACGATGCGCTTGCGCGGGATGACCTCGAGCCCGTGCAGCAACGCTTCCGTCTCCGCCCGTCCGTGGGTCTCGACAATGCCGACGACGACATCGACGCCGGCTTTTTGCCTTGCGTGGGCGCTTTGCAGCATCTCGTAGGTCTTGCCGACGCCGGGCGCGGCGCCGACGAAGATCTTCAGCCGGCCGGCCTCGCTGCTCTCGCGCCGGGCCGTCTCCAGCAGGGCTTCCGGCGAGGGTCGTTGTTCGGAATCACGGCGCTGCTGCTGAACCATAGGAGCAATATAGTCCTCACGCCATGCCGGGCCTAGCGGTGTTACTTTTTGGCGGCGGCGTCCAGCGCCAGATTGAGCGCCAAAACGGTAACCCTGGGTTCGCCGAACAGTCCGACCAGGCGGCCGGCGGTGTTTTCCGCCACCAGCAGCCGGACGCGGTCCTCCGGCATATTCCGCGCCTTGGCAACCCGCGGCACCTGGAACGACGCGCCCTCCGGCGAAATGTCCGGATCAAGTCCGCTGCCCGACGTCGTGACCAGATCGATCGGAACGGGACTGGACGGATTCTCCGCCTTCAACTTCTCGACGTCTTCCTTGACCCGGTCGTTGAGAGCCTTGCTGGTCGGGCCGAGGTTCGATCCGCCGGAATTGGCTGCGTTGTAAGGCGACGGCAGCGACTTGGTGGAATCGGCAGGGTCCGGCGTCGTCGTCGCCGACGGCCGGCCGTGGAAATATTTGTCGTCCTTGAATTCCTGCCCGATCAGGGCGGAGCCGATCACCTTGCCGTCGCGTTCGATCAGGCTTCCTTGCGCCTGCTTCGGAAAGATCGCGCCCGCGATTTCCGTGATCGCGAGCGGATAGGCAAGGCCCGTGATCAGCGTCAGCATGACGAGGATCAGGATGGCGGGGCGAATTTCACGAAGCATGGTGCGTCTCCTGTATTTTCGTCATTGCGAGGAGCGACTGTTTGCGGTGCCATGGATTGCTTCGCTGCACTCGCAATGACGGTTGGTGTCAGGCCAGATGCAAGGCGGCGACGACGAGGTCGATCGCCTTGATGCCGATAAAGGGAATGACGATGCCGCCGAGCCCGTAGATCATCAGGTTGCGGCGTAGCAACGCGCCGGCGCCGATGGCGCGATAAGCCACGCCTTTCAAGGCCAGTGGAATCAGCGCAATGATGATCAGCGCGTTGAAGATGATTGCCGACAGGATCGCGCTCTGCGGGCTCGTCAGATGCATGACGTTGAGCACCGCCAATTGCGGATAGAACGCCAAGAACATCGCAGGGATGATCGCGAAATATTTGGCGACGTCGTTGGCGATCGAAAACGTGGTCAGCGCGCCGCGGGTCATCAGAAGCTGTTTGCCGATCTCGACCACCTCGATCAGCTTGGTCGGATTGGAGTCGAGGTCGACCATGTTGCCGGCCTCGCGCGCAGCTTGCGTGCCGGTGTTCATGGCAACGCCGACGTCGGCCTGCGCCAGAGCCGGCGCGTCGTTGGTGCCGTCGCCGCACATCGCCACCAGCTTGCCCTTGGCCTGCTCGTCGCGGATCAACTTCAGCTTGTCCTCCGGCGTTGCCTGGGCGAGAAAATCGTCGACGCCGGCTTCCGCGGCGATCGCGGCGGCCGTCATCGGGTTGTCGCCCGTGATCATCACGGTGCGAATGCCCATGCGGCGCAGTTCGGCGAAGCGTTCGCGGATGCCGCCCTTGACGATGTCCTTGAGCTGGACAACGCCGAGCAGGCGGCCGTCCCTGGCGACCGCAAGCGGGGTGCCGCCGGCCTTGGCGATCTCATCCGAGATTGCCCTGATCTCGCGTGCAGCATCGGAATTGACCGACGGATGCAGCGCGCGAACGGTGTTTCCCGCCGCCATGGATTGTGACGCGCCGCCGCCGACATAATGAAGGATCGCATCGACCGCGCCCTTGCGTACCGACGAGCCGCCGGCATCGACGCCGCTCATGCGGGTCTGCGCGGTAAACGGAATGAAGGTCGCCGCCAACTCACCCATGTCGCGACCGCGGATGCCGTATTTTTCCTTGGCCAGCACCACAATCGAACGCCCCTCGGGGGTTTCGTCGGCGAGCGAGGCCAGTTGCGCCGCGTCCGCCAGTTCCTGCTCGCTCACGCCGCGGATGGGACGAAACGCCGTCGCCTGCCGGTTGCCGAGCGTGATGGTGCCGGTCTTGTCGAGCAGAAGCGTATCGACGTCACCGGCGGCTTCCACCGCGCGGCCGGACATCGCGAGCACGTTGAAGCGCACCAGGCGGTCCATGCCGGCAATGCCGATCGCCGACAATAGCGCGCCGATGGTGGTCGGAATCAGCGTGACGAACAGCGCGACCAGGATGATGACCGAGACCTGGCCGCCGGCATAGGCGGCATAGCTCGGGATGGTGACGGTGGCGAACACAAAGATGATGGTCAGGCCCGCAAGCAGGATGTTCAGTGCGATCTCGTTCGGCGTTTTCTGCCGCTCGGCGCCCTCCACCAGCCTGATCATGCGGTCGATGAAGGTCGACCCTTGCGCCGCGGTGATGCGAACGCGGATCCAGTCCGACAGAACCTGCGTGCCGCCGGTTACCGCCGAGCGGTCGCCGCCGGATTCCCGAATCACGGGAGCGGATTCGCCGGTGATGGCGGCCTCGTTGACCGAAGCCACGCCCTCGATCACCTCACCGTCGGAGGGAATGTTATCGCCGGCTTCGACCAGCACGATGTCGCCGACCTTCAGGCTGGTGCCGGGCACCATCCGGAACGTCCTGTCGGAACCGGTCAGCAGCTTGGCCTGGCTCTCGGTGCGGGTCTTGCGCAGCGATTCGGCCTGCGCCTTGCCGCGGCCTTCGGCGACGGCCTCGGCGAAATTGGCGAACAGCACCGTGAACCACAGCCAGAGAATGATCTGAAAGGTGAAGGCGAGGCTTTCGCCGCCGGTGGCGAGGTCGCGAATGAAGATGACGGTCGTCAGCAAGGCAACCACCTCGACCACGAACATCACGGGGTTCCTGACCATCAGCCGCGGATCAAGCTTGGCGAAGGCCGAGCGGATGGCGGGCATCACGATCTTCGGATCAAGCATCGCCGAGACCGGCACCTGCTTTTGCAGCTTCATGGTTTCCATCGACTTGAACTCCGAATGATCGATCAGTAGAGGGAGCCGGCCGTCATCGCCAGGTGCTCGACAATGGGCCCAAGCGCGAGCGCCGGGAAGAAGGTGAGACCGCCGATGATCAGGATGACGCCGACAACAAGGCCGACGAACAGTCCGCCGGTCGTCGGCAGCGTGCCGGCTGAGGGCGGTACAGATTTCTTGCCCACGAGCGAGCCCGCCATCGCCATGGCCGGCACGATCATGAAGAAGCGGCCGACGAACATCGCCACAGCACCGGTGGTGTTGTAGAAGAGCGTATTGCCTGACAGGCCGGCAAAGGCGGAGCCATTATTGCCCGTCTGCGAGGTGTAAGCGTACAGCACCTCGGTGAAGCCATGCGGTCCGGCGTTGTTCATCGCGGCCACGGCCGGCGGAAACACCACCGCGACCGCGGTCCAGCCCAGATACATCAAAGGCAGCACGAGAATGGCAAGCATCGCCATCTTGACCTCGCGCGCCTCGATCTTCTTGCCGACATATTCGGGCGTGCGGCCCACCATCAGGCCCGCCACGAAGATCGACAGCACGACGAACAGCAGCATGCCGTAGAGGCCGGAGCCGACGCCGCCGACGATGATCTCGCCGAGTTGTATGTTGATCAGCGGGATCATGCCGCCGAGCGCGGTGAAACTGTCATGCATGGCGTTGATCGCCCCGCAGGACGCGTCCGTGGTGACGACCGCGAACAGGCTGGACGCGATGATGCCGAAGCGGACTTCCTTGCCTTCCATGTTGCCGCCGGCGAGTCCAAGCGCATCGAGCGCGGTGGTGCCGCTGGCCTCGGCCCAATAGGTGACGGCGACACCGGATATGAACAACACGCCCATAACGGCGAGGATCGCCCAGCCCTGGCGCTGGTTGCCGACCATACGGCCGAACACGTTGGTCAGCGCAGCCCCGATCGCGAAGATCGAGAGCATCTGCACGAAATTGGACAGCGCGGTTGGGTTTTCGAATGGATGGGCCGCGTTGGCGTTGAAAAAGCCGCCGCCATTGGTGCCGAGCATCTTGATGGCAACCTGCGAGGCGACGGGGCCCACCGCTATCGTCTGCTTGGCGCCTTCCAGCGTCGTGGCCTCGACATAAGGGCCAAGCGTCTGCGGCATGCCCTGCCAGACCAGGAACAGCGCGTAGACCACGCAGATCGGCAGCAGCACGTAGAGCGTGGTGCGCGTCACATCGACCCAGAAATTACCGATGGTGCGCATCGAGGAACGGGAAAAGCCGCGGATCAGCGCCACCGCGAGCGCGATGCCGGTGGCGGCGGACAGGAAATTCTGATGCGTGAGGCCCAGCATCTGCACGAGGTACGACAGCGTGCTCTCGCCGCCATAGTTCTGCCAGTTGGTGTTGGTGATGAAGCTGATCGCGGTGTTGAAGGAAAGGTCTTCTCCGACGGCGGGTTGCTCGGCCGGATTGTAGGGAAGCGCGGCCTGCAGCCGCATCAGCGCATAAAGGATCAGGAAGCCGCCGACGTGAAAGAACAGCATGGCGACCGTGTAGGTCACCCAATGCTGCTCGCGCTTCTCATCGACGCCGCCGATCCAGTAGATGGCGGCCTCAAGGGGACGCAGAATCGGCGAGAGGAACGTGCGCTCGCCATTGAAGACGCGCGTCATGTACCAGCCAAGCGGCGCGGCCAGCGCGGCGATGATCGCGCAATATAGAAGAATTTGAATCCAGCCGATCGGGGTCATGGGGTATGCCTTGGAGTTTGCGTAAGAACTCGCGGTTCTTGCGAGACGGGAACCGATTGCGGGGCTGCGGCCGATCCGGCCGCAGGCCTCCTGCGGCGATCAGAACCGCTCCGGCCGCAGCAACGCGTAGGTCAGGTAAAACAGCAGCCCCGCGGAGACGAGGCCGGCCAATGAATAGTCGAAGATCATGGACATGCTCCTCCAAAGCGTCTTGCAGCGTTCTTGCGCGGCAAAACGCGTTCGAATTCAAAGCCGTTCGCAGGCATAGGTGTAGCCGACGGCCGCCACGAACAAGCCGAAGCCGAGGGCCAGCATGATGATGTCCAGCATGGAGTTCTCCTGGTCGCGCCTGCTTCAACACGCGCGCAATCTGGCGCGTTCCGTGACATGCGGATTGCGATGGATCAATCCGAACGACGGCGCCCCGACCTCAGCCCCTGGCCCGTCAACGTGCTCTGAAGTGCCACTCGCCGCATATGTTTTCGAGACGGCCGCGACGGTAAAGTTATAGGAATTTTATAGGAACGGCCCGCGATCACGTGCCTTCGGACGCCGCTGCGAGTGGGCACTTAGCCGCTGCATGGCGCGAGACGCACAGATCGCACAAGAAACTTATGCCAGCCGTGCACAATCCACCTCGATTTCCTATACGCATTCAGCTTACGATCCCGGCTTAGCGAGGGCGGGCGTGCGAAAACTTATCCTGGGCGTTGCTGGATCGTTGGGTTTTTACGCGGCGTCGAGCGTCCTTGAGCCCGCGCGAGCGCAGACCGCCGACAAGCCCGCGCCGGACAAGAGCCAGTACTGGCTTCTGAACCCGGTGCCGGACGATCTGATGCGCAGCTTCAGCACCGACCGGCCAACAAAATCGAACGTTCCGTTCACGGTCGATGCCGGCCACTTTCAGTATGAGATGGATCTCTTCAACTTCTCGTCCATGAAATCCGGAACGGTGCGGACCGAAACGTGGCTGGTCCCCAATCCAACGCTCAAGGTAGGGCTCACAAGCTCGATCGACCTCGAGATCAATATGGCGCCATTCGTCAGCGTGCACAGCTTCGATTCCGCGACCGCGACGTCGAGCACGATCCAAGGCACCGATGACCTGTTTGCGCGAATGAAGATAAATCTCTGGGGAAACGACGGTGGGCCGAGCGCGTTCGCCCTGATTCCCTACGTCAAGGCTCCGACCGCCCCAGTGGGCATCGGCAACGGCGCCACCGAGGGCGGCGTGATCGCGCCACTCTCGCTCAGCTTGCCCAAGGATTTCACGCTGTTGATCAACTCTGAAGTCGATGCCCTGAAGGACAACACCGGCTCGGGGTATCACACGAACTTCCTCAACCTCGTCAATCTGAGCAGGCCGATTGTCAAGGACGTGACGCTCTATGTGGAACTGTGGTCCGACGTGAACAACGACCCGACCGGAAGGGTGGCGCAATACAGCTTCGACACCGCGCTCGCCTGGACCGTCAAGCCCAACTTCCAGATCGACGTTGGTGCCAATTTCGGTCTCAACCGCGCAACTCCCGCGGTACAGCTCTATGTCGGTGCTGCCCAGCGGTTCTGAGGAGGCTTCTTGCGATTTGAGCCGCAATCGCGCTGCAAGAGCGTAAGTATCGCTGCCATTTTACTCCCTTTTTATGAATTGGAAATATCGGTCTTGCCGTTGCGGCGCGATAAGAGATATCTATCTCCTATATATTGGTAGGAATATGCGATGCGTGGGAACACGAATCTGCAAACAAATCAACGGAGTGCGGAAACAAAGAAGACCGAATCCAAACCTCCGGCCCTGGTCTGGTTTGGAGGTGTTGCGGTTCGAACGTTGTTTCTGATCGTGCTGACAATCCTGACCGCACGCGTGGCAAGCCCGCAGATGGAACGTATGTCGTCGATCTACGAAACGCCCGGCGATCTCGTTCGCGTGCTGATGGGCGTTGCGGTTTGTGCCTGGTTTATCGTCAATCTTTTCATCCTGCCGAAGGATGCTGGCGCGTACCGGACCTGGCTGTATCTCGGTCTTGCGGTTCTGCCGCTGTCGGTGCTGTGCGCCTTCGTGGTCTGGTAAGAGCCTTCGCGCTGCAATTTAGATTTTTTTGGCCTGACGGGCACACGTAGCTATTGCGCGTGTTGAAAAATCCCGCATGGCAATCTTTGCGCGCGCCTGCAAAGCACGCCGCAGACGGCGCGCGTACCGTCGGCCACTTAGCTCGCGAGCATAGTGCGTCGCCATGCCAGCTTCGATTTCGATCAGGCATCGCAGCCCGGCAAAGTCTCATTTAACCCATTCTATCAGTTGCAAGTCGGGCGACTCGGCCGAGCCTCCACGCCGTAGGGATGATGGAAGAATGGGTCAAGCACGGCCTCGCGTCTTGCGTTGCGATATACACCAATTAAAAGGGCCGGCTCGCTGCCAGTTTGGCCTTCAAGCCAGCCCGGAAACTGTCTACCATTCAACTTAATTGGTCAGCGTCCGGGGAAGTCCGGTTTAGCGGCGCAAGGCTTGGACTCGGAGGCTATCTCTGCTCAAGGGACTTCTCACATTTGGCTTAACCAGGCGTCCGCTGGTCCTATTGGGCTTGCTCATATTTGTTGGCGCCGGCACGGTTGCCTTCTCCAAGCTCAACATCGAGGCCTATCCCAATCCGGCGCCGGTGATTCTTGAAATCACGGCGCAGTCTGCGGGCCTCTCCGCGGAGGAGATGGAACGCTACTTCACGATCCCGATCGAAGTTGGCCTTGCCGCGACGCCCGGCGTCGACGTCATTCGATCGACCTCGTTTTATGGCCTTTCCTTCGTACGCGTCGTCTTCCAATACGGCATCGATTACTATTTCGCGCTCTCGCAGACGGCTATCAACCTTCAGCAGAACGTCAGCCTCCCCGGTAATGTTACGCCGCAAATCCAGGCGACCAGCCTGGTCGGCGAAATCTACCGCTATGAGTTGATCGGACCACCCCACTTCGGGTTGAGTAATTTGCGCACCGTACAGGATTGGATATTGCAGCGGCGGCTTCTTGCCGTCCCTGGCGTCGTGCAGGTCAATACCTGGGGCGGCACGACCAAGGAATACGACGTTGATGTCAACCCGCAAAAACTTGAAGCCTACGGTCTGACGCTGCCGCAGGTGATTAGCGCACTCGGCAACGCGAACATCAACGTCGGCGGCCGCACCATCAACATGGGGCAGCAGTCCGTGAATGTTCGCGGCATCGGGCTGATGGACAGCGGGGGCACAGCCGACCTGACCCAGGGCTACAAGGTTGAGGATATCGAGAATGTCATGCTCTCTCAGTGGCAAGGTCTGCCGCTGTTCGTGAAGGACGTTGCCAAGGTCTCGGTTGGCTATGTGCCTCGGCTCGGCAAGGCCGGTCGCGACCATTCGGATGACGTGGTCGCGGCGATCGTCATCATGAATCGGACACTGCACACGAATGACGTGGTTGCCCGCATCCGCTCGGAGATCGAGAAGATCAACACGGATGGAAGTCTTCCGCCCGGGGTGAAGCTGGTCCCGTTCTACGACCGCACCACCCTCGTCGGGGTCACCACCAGCACGGTCCTGCATAACCTCATTTTCGGCGTTTTGTTGATCTTCGCCGTTCAATGGCTGTTCCTCGGCGACCTGCGCAGCGCCGTCATCGTCGGCGCCAACGTTCCGTTCGCATTGTTCTTCAGCATAATAATCCTGGTCCTGCGCGGCGAGGACGCGAACCTGTTGTCCGTGGGCGCCGTCGATTTCGGCATCATCGTCGATTCCGCCGTGATTGTGGTCGAGAATGTATATCGCAATCTCGCGTCCCGGTCGGAGGAAAGAGAAGAGTTGTTGCATCAGCTCGCCGAGAAGCGCTGGGGTGACGACCCAACAGCCAAAGGTTCATCGAGTAACCCGATATGGACCGATCGGTTGCGACTCATCCTGATCAGCGGCTTGCAGGTCGACAGAGCTGTTCTGTTCTCCACCGTGATCATTGTCGCGGCATTCATCCCGCTGTTCACCATGCAGGGGGTCGAGGGCCAGATTTTCGGCCCGATGGCTCGAACCTATGCCTACGCTCTGATTGGAGCGCTGGCGGCAACGTTCACGGTGACACCGTGTCTGGCTTCCCTTCTGCTCTCTGAACACCTTAGCGAAGTTGAGACGATCGTCGTTCGCACCATACGCCGGATCTACACCCCCGTGTTGCGTTGGTCGTTGAACAACCGGCCGATCACGGTTGCGGTCGGATTGGCTTTCCTTTGCGTTAGTGGATTCCTCGGTTCGCGCCTCGGCAGCGAATTTCTGCCGACCCTCGAAGAGGGCAATCTGTGGATTCGCGCATCGATGCCGCCGACGCTCTCGCTCGAGGCGGGAATGCCGCTGGTGGAGCGGATGCGCGAAATTCTGCTCCGCCATCCCGAAGTCATCACCGTGGTCTCGCAACATGGCCGTCCCGACAATGGCAGCGATGCGGCGGGATTCTTCAATGCGGAGTTCTTCGTGCCGCTGAAGCCATTCGAGGAATGGCCGGCAGGTCTTACCAAGGAGAAACTTGTCGACGAACTGCAAGCCGAATTTTCCAGCGAATTCGTCGGAATCAACTTCAATTTCTCGCAGTATATCCAGGACAACGTCGAGGAGGGACTCTCCGGCGTCAAAGGCGCGAACTCCATCAAGATTATCGGTCCCGATCTCGCCACGCTGGAGCAGATCGCCAAAGCTGCGATGCCCGAGATCGCCCAGGTGCCGGGAATTACCGATCTTGGTGCGTTCTGGGTGCTTGGCCAGCCGAATCTGAACATCAAGATCGATCGGGAAAGGGCGGCGCGTTACGGGCTCAACGTCAGCGATGCCAATAACGTCGTTCAGGCGGCTTTGGGTGGAACCGTGGCGACCATGCTTCTTGAGGCGGAACGCCAATTCGGCGTGGTGGTGCGGCTGGCTCCCGAATTTCGGAGCGATATTCATGATGTGCAAAAGGTCACGGTTGGCGTACAGACTCCCGCCGGAATCGCGCATATTCCTCTCAGCGACTTCGCCAACATCACGCTCGACACCGGCGCCTCCTACATTTTTCGCGAGCGCAACCAGCGCTTTGTGCCGATCAAATTCAGCGTGAGAGGCCGCGACCTTGCCAGTGCCATCGAGGAAGCCCAGCAGCGCATCAACCAAAATGTGAAGCTGCCGACCGGCTATCGCATCGATTGGGCGGGAGAGTTCGATTCGTTGCAACAGGCCAAGAAGCGGCTTGCTGTTATTCTTCCGATCACGTTTGTCTTGATCTTGGTGCTGCTCTACGGGCTGTTCAATTCGTTCCGTGACAGCCTGCTGGCGCTGCTTGGACTTCCGTTCGCGGTCAGCGGCGGCATTCTTGGGTTGTACGCCTTCGGCTTGAATTTCAGCATCTCGGCCGCGATCGGATTTGTCTCACTATTCGGCGTATCGGTGATGAGCGGCATTCTCATCATCCATGGTTATTATCGCGTGGCCGGTAGTGGCCTGGACCCGGCCGAGGCGATGCTCCGTGCCGTCGACGAACAGATGCGGCCAATCCTGATGATGACTCTGTCAGCCTGCATCGGCCTGCTCCCGGCTGCGCTCTCAACCGGCATCGGCAGCCAGGTGCAGCGACCGCTCGCGACGGTGATCGTGGGCGGAATGCTGATCGGACCCGTCTTGTTGCTCGTGGTCGTGCCGGCGCTGCAGAGCTACTTCCTCGGACGAGAGAGTGCCCCTGAACTGCCGCCGCCAGAGAGAGGAGCTGAGCAGTAGTCGTTCTTTCAACGCATCAGACATCGCGTATGATCGGCCGACGCGATGGTGACGCCGCCGCCGTTATTTGGCTTCCGCGGATGCGACCACCTCGGGCGGTTCGCCCATCGCGCATTGCCGCCAGTCCGGAACGGTGCAGTTCGCGGGCCAGTTGCCGCCAAGCGCCATGAACAATGCCGCGGTATCGGCGATACGATTAGCTTCCGTCTGCACGCGGATCACGGCTGCCGTCAAATAGGTTTGCTCCGCATTGAGGACGGCGAGCTGGTTGACCTGACCTTCGCTCAACTGCTTCTCGACAATATCGAGGCTCGCTTTGGCGGTGTCTTCGGCGCGCCGCGCCGCCCTTATGGCGCGTGCATCCGCCTGCAAGGCCCGCAACGCGTCGGCGACGTTCTGGAAGGCGGTGATGACGGCGGCGCGATACTGCGCCTCGGCCTGTTCGAGCGCGGCTTCCGCCGCCTTCTGCTTGTTGTAGAGCGTGAAGCCGTCGAAGATGGGGGCGGTCGCGCCGGCCGCCAGCGTGTAGAAGCCGGTGCCTGGCGTAAACGCCGTGGCATAGTTGAAGGAGGCCGATCCGCCGTTGGCCGAAAGCACGAAATTGGGCAGGCGGGCCGCGATCGCAACGCCGACTTGCGCGCTCGCCGAATGCATGTTGGCTTCCGCCGCCCTCACATCGGGCCGCTGATCCACGAGCTTGCTCGGCAGGCTGATCGGCAGGTTGGTCGGCAATTTGAGATGGGCGAGATCGAACTTCTGCGCGATCTCGTCGGCGGCGTATTGCCCGGCAAGCGCGGTGAGCAAGTTGCGCTGCTGGGCGAGCTGTTTCTCGAGCGGCGGCAGCAATTCTTCGGCCTGCGCTAACGCTGCGTCCTGCGCCAGCACATCGGCCTGCGCTGCCTGGCCCAGGTTCAACTGGCGCTTGAGGATATCGAGCAGGTGCTTCTCGATCGCGATGATCCGCTGGGTCGCGGCGATCTGCCCGCGCAACGACGCCTCCTGGATCGCGGCCGTCACGACGTTGCTGGTCAGGGTCAGATAGGCGGCCTCGAGCTGAAATAGCTGCTGCTCGGTCTGGGCATCGAGGCTTTCGACGGCGCGGAAGTTGGCGCCCCAGATATCCGGCACGAACGACACCGTGAGCTGGTTGGTGATGAGCGAGAACTGGGATTGCGGTCCAGCCGTCGGGATCGGCGGCACCAGCTGGGGATTGGCAATCAGGAACTGCTGGTTGGTATTGTTGCCCGTGACCTGCGGGAAGAACAAGCCGCGCTGGGCGAACGCATTGTAATGGGCAACCTTGATCGCGGCTTCGGCGGCCTGCAGGTTTGGATTTTCCTCGACCGAGCGCTTCACGAGATCATTGAGCGGCCGCGACTTGAAGGCCGCCCACCAGCGCGCCGAAACGTCGGCGCCCGAGATGAAACGTTGCCCCGGAATATATGGCGGACCCTTGCCCGGATCGGCCGATGCAAGCCTCCCCTTGACATAGCCGTTGACGTCGGGGACGGCCGCTGGATTGAAATTCGGGCCCACCGCGCAGCCGGACATTGCGATCGAGGCGGCAGTCAGGACGATCGCGCCGGCGGCGAGGCCCGCCCTGGGCGCACGCGAACGCCGGCGCCGGGATGCAACCGGCGGCCGAGGGTCATATCGCCCTAGACGCAACATATGATCGAGCCCCTCCCACAATACGGCTTGCAACTAACCATCCGGGTTGCCTTCAAGAGCCACGGCGACTTTGCCGTCGTGTACAACCTCTTCCTTATCTCTTGAGAGAAATATCTTTCTCAGCGCCGGGGCCACCATGAGCAGGAGCAGCGGCCCGATGAACATACCACCCACCACAACGGTTGCCAGAGGGCGTTGCACCTGGCTGCCGATGCCGTGCGAAATCGCGGCCGGAAACAACCCGACGCCCGCCGACAGCGCAGTCATCAGCATTGGCCGCATTCGCTGTTCGGCGCCGTGGAATACGGCCTCGGCGATATCCATGCCCTGCGCCCTGAGTTCGCGGAAATAGGTGATGTTGAGAATGCCGTCCATCACGGCAACGCCGAACAGCGAGATGAAGCCGATCGCCGCCGACACGCTGAAATCAAGCCCGGCCAAATAGAGAGCGATCAGGCCGCCGCCGATGGCAAAGGGGATGCCGGCAACCGACAACAGGCTGTCGCGCAGCGAATTAAACAACCCGTAGAGCAGCACAAGGATCAAGAGCAGCGTGATCGGAACCACTATCATCAGCCGCTGCTTGGCGGCCTGCAGACTGTCGAATTCGCCGGCCCAGACGAGCCGGTATCCGTTCGGAAGCTTGACCGCCTTGGCGACCCGCTCCTGGGCTTCGGCAACGGTGCTGCCGAGGTCGCGGCCGCGAACGCTGAACTTGATCGGAATATAGCGCTGGCTGCGTTCGCGATAGATGAACGACGCGCCGGTGTCGAGCGTGATGTCGGCAAGCTCGCTCAGCGGAATGTAGCCGTTGGTGCCCGCTGGCGTCTGATAGGCGACCTTGACAGTGCGAATCGTATCGATGCTGCTGCGGTATTTTGGATCAAGCCTGACGGCGAGATTGAACTGCCGGTCGCCCTCCAGAACGGTCGTCGCGTTGGTGCCGCCGAGCGCCGCCTGAACGACGGTATTGACGTCCCCGGTGTTGAGGCCGTAGCGGGCGGCCTTGTCGCGGTCGATCTTGATGTTGAGATTGGGTTGTCCCAGGAGATGGAAGATTCCGAGATCGGCCACGCCGCGAATCTTCGCCATCTCGGCCATCACCTGGCTCGCGAGCCCCTCCAGGACCTCGAGATTCTGCCCGATGACCTTCACCGAATTGGCGCCTTTCACGCCCGACAGCGCCTCCTCGACGTTGTCCTGGATGTATTGCGAGAAGTTGAAGCCGATTCCCGGCAGCTCCTCCGCAAACTCCTTCTGCAATTCCTCAGTCAGCTTTTCCTTGGTCAGGTTTGGCGGCCACTCGTCGAAGGGTTTGAGCGGCGCGAACAATTCAACGTTGGAGAACGGCGAAGCATCGCTGCCATTGTCCGGTCGGCCGTGCTGCGACACGACCGTCAGAACCTCCGGATGTCTCAACAGGATCTCACGCATTTTTCCCGTGGCGGCCGTTCCCGCATCGAGCGACATTGTCGACGGCATCGCCGCCCTGATCCAGAAGTTGCCCTCCTCCAGCGCCGGGAGGAATTCGCTGCCGAGGCGGGACGCCGCCAACACGCTTAGTCCGAGGAAGACGACGCCCACGGTCACCGCGACCTTGAGATTGGAGAGCGCCCACCGCAGAACCGGCGTATAACTCTTGCGCAAGGCGCGCACGATGACGGTTTCGGTTTCCTCGATGTGCTTGGGAAGCAATAGCGAGGCCAGAACCGGCGTCACCGTGAAGGTCGCCAGCAGCGCACCAGCCAGCGCGTATCCGTAAGTGCGCGCCATCGGCCCGAAAATCTGGCCCTCCACCCCTTGCATCGTAAACAGTGGCACGAAAGCCGTGACCGTAATCGCAGCCGTGAAGAACACCGCCTTGTCGACCTGCAGTGCACTAGTGAAGATGATGCGCAGCCGCTCGGTCCACTTCTGGCTCGATGTGGTGTGGGCATGAATCGATGTCGGATCGGCGCCCCAATAGCCTTCGGAAAGATGCTGAAGCAGCGTTTGCCGGTGCTCCGGCGACGACTGAAAGTTACGATAGATGTTTTCCATCATGATCACAGCGGAATCGACGATGATGCCGAAATCGACAGCGCCGAGCGACAAGAGATTGGCGTCCTCGCCCTGCAAGACCAGGATGATGATGGCAAAGAACAGCGCGAAAGGGATGTTCGCGCTGACGATGATGGCGCTGCGCAGATCGCCCAGAAATACCCATTGAATGAAGAAAACCAGCAGGCAGCCGAAGATCAGATTGTGCAGGACCGTATGCGTGGTGATGCCCACCAGCGAACTGCGGTCGTAATAGGGGACGATCTTGACCCCGGGCGGCAGGCTTCCGTCGGAATTGAGCTTCTCGACCTCGGCCTGAACGCGCGGAATGATGTCGTTGGTATGCTGGGTCCGCCCCATCACCACGATCGCGGTGGCGACATCGTCGTCGTGGTCCCTGCCCCCGATTCCAAGTCGCGGAACATAACCGACCGAGACCGTCGCAACGTCCTTGACCTGGATCGGCAGACCATTCGACTGGCTCAGGACGACATTCTCGACGTCATGAACCTTGTAACCCTTGGTGACGTCGTCGGCGCCGCCGCTGTCGACCAATCCGACGCCGCGGATATTGACCGACTGTTGGCCGATCGCGATCTCGCGGCCGCCGACATTGATGTTGGCGTTGCCGAGCGCGGAAACGAGCTGCGGTATCGTGATGTTATAGGCTTCGAGTTTTTCCAGATCGGCATCGACGTTGAACTGCTTCGTCGTCCCGCCCCAGGCATTGATCTGCACCACCCCGGGGATGGTCAGCAAACGACGCGCGACCACGTAATCCTGCAGCGTGCGAAGATTGGTCAATCCAAAATGCGGTGGGCCAACAAGCTGATAACGGTAAATTTCGCCGACGAGACTCGACTGCTGAATCTGCGGCACCTGATTGCCCGGCAGATTGACGTTTTGCTGCAGGCTGATCGAGGCCTGAGAGAGCGCGAAGTAGAAGTCGACCCCGTATTTGAAGGTGACACGGACAAACGACAGGCCGTAGAACGACGTCGAGCGGATGTTGATGACGCCGGGCGTGGGATAGAGGCCCACCTCCATCGGGATCGTATAATATTTCTCCATCTCTTCGGCGGACAGGCCGGCCGCCTGGGCAGTGATTTCGAGAATGACGGGCGCTGGGTTGGGGTAGGCTTCGATATTGAGCTTTGAGAACGCAACGAGACCTGCGGCGCAAAACACCACAAGACCTAGCACGATGATCGCGCTGCGCGTCAGACCGAACGCAAGTAGAGACTTAATCAAGTGACCCCGCATTATTTGGGTTAAGGCGTACCGCAGCCACTTAACCGGCTTCGCCCAGCAAGAGCTTGTTGCTCAGGAAAACCGCGCCATCGGTGACGATGGTTTCTCCAGGCTGCAATCCCTCCAGAATCTGGTTCCAGCCATCCTGAAGCTGGCCAAGCTTCACGGTTCGCTTGGTGAAGCGGCGATTGTCGGTGGTGACCCATACCGTCATCGTCCCGTCGCCTTCCCTGACGACACCGTTCGCCGGCACCGCCAGCGAACGAACGGGGTCTCCGACACGAATGACAAAACTTGCATACATTCCCGATCGCAGCAGATGCTCGGGGTCGTCGATTTGCGAGCGCACAAGCTGCCGGTGACTGTTCGGGTCGATCATCGCCCCCAACGCGGTGACGTGCCCTTTGAATACCTTGTTGGGATAGGCCGGTACCCTGACCTCAACTTCCTGCCCGAGCTTGTAGGCCGGCGCGTCGGTTTCGATGACGTTTGCCAGCATCCACATGGTCGACAAATCGGCAACCGTGTACGGCGGCGGCGCAACGCCCGGCTGGACCAGAAACCCGGGGGCTGCATTGCGCGTCACGATTCTTCCCGAGATCGGGCTTGGGACCAGCAAAGTGGAATCGACTTTGCGCATCTCCACGACCTGGTCGATCTCGGCGTCCGTCTTGCCGAAGATGCGCACCGCATCCCTCGCCGCCTTGAAGTTGCCTTCCGCGGTCTGCTGGTCCGAGGTCGATTGATCGACGTCCTTCTGGGCGCTGCCTCCCGCCTTCAAAAGGTTGGTCATCCGCGCCAGCACGCGCTTTTGCAATTCAAGCACGCCGGCGGTCGCGAGCAGCGTGGATTCAGCCTGCAGAAGATCCGGGCTATCGATCGTGAACAGGACGTCGCCGGCCTTGACGTCGTCGCCTATGTTGTAATTCGCCTTCAGAATTTTGCCGGGGTACTGCGAGAAAACCTGGACAAGCAAATCTTCATTGAAGTCGATGGTGCCGACCGCGGTTTTGTAAAGCGTAAAATCGCGCGATGCCACGGGACCGATCTTGAGCGAGGCCGCCTGCTTTTCCGACAAATCGACGGTTTGTGTGTCGACGCCCTGGGCCGATCCGGGCCGCGCCGGCTCAACGGCGGCAACCCGCTCCTTCCGGCCCGATTGACCATCGGCTAGTCCGATGAACCCCCTGCCCCAAAACAGCGCGACTCCGCCGATCGCGATCGAGGCGAAGAGCACCGCGCGAGAGCGTGTCGACAGGTTTCCGAAAGCACTCACTCTAAGTCCCCAACATCACAGCTAGTTTTGGACATGTTGCGTTACAGCATCGTGCTTACACTCACCTTACGTGCTTCGCTCCCTAAACAGTTGTTTTAGGGCAAAGCCGTACAACAAAAATAGCGGAAACGCGCGAAAACCCGGAGATTTGCTCAGATATTCCTCGATTGCCTGTGGTCTGAGCAAGCAGAAGCCGAAGTTATAGACAAACCATAAGTGCCGATTCTCTCCTTCAACTTCGACGAATGGCGGTTGGTGGCGAGGGCCATTCGCAATATCTCGACGGTCGGCGATGCGTTCCGTACCTCAGAAGTGAATGATCAAGTCGACCGCCGCGCCGATCGCGAAGTTTCTATTGGGCGCGATGCCAAAGTTTGCATTGCCGTTGAACGCGAACGCATCCAGCGAGCTGTAATACGAGACTTCGGGACGGATCTCGATTACGCATCGTTTGCTCGTCGCAAAATGCGACGAGCAAACGCCTTCCCTTCACCTTAAGGCGAGGGATTTTGAATCCCCACTAGAACTGCCAATGGACGCGGGTAGCAAAAATGTTTATCGGCCCACGATCGCCATTAAAGCCGGGGTTTTCAAAGAACTGGTAATCGAAGGAGACGCTTGTCGAGGCGGTCAGCGCCCAATTGTAATAGGCCTCCAAGACATTCTCGGCCCGAGGGTTAGCTAATTGTCCGTCTCCGACAAATGAACCGAGGCCTCCGAGACTTAGATACTGCTGCTCAGCATGGGAAATCCGGTTGTATACGTAACCGATCCCAATCGTATCGGCGGGCCTGCCCCACGATCTACCCGTGATGGAAACACCACCAGAGGCAAAAAAGTTACTGTCCGTAACCGCGAGATCCTCAATATAACTTGGCGCCCAGCCGATTCGAGAGAAGATCCCGATATCCGGTGTAATAGCCTGCTCGATATTGGTGTGTAAGTCGACCTTTTGGGTGTACTTGCGCACACAGGCTAGCGCAGGAAACCCAGGTACACCACCCGCTAACGCTATCGAGCACGGCGAATTAGCCTGCGCATCGGCGATGGCATTCGAGTAGGTACCCAAGTTAGCGCTGATCAAATTGGCGGTGAGTTTAACTTTACCTGGCTGTCCCCACAGCTCGTGCCGCTCCTCAATTTCAGCCATGATATCGTATTGTTTGAACGTCGGATCAACACCATAATCCGTAGAAGCGGGGGTGTTGTCGGCGATTGCCGACTTTTCCGTGTCGAACCACCCCAAACGGAACGTGTAGCGGCCTGTGTACCATTCGGCGGTGGCGCCCCAGCCGTATCCCCAAGCGTCCCCACCCCAATCGAATGGCAGAGCGTAGTATAGCCCCCAGTTCAAAAATTGGGATTTGGGATTGTTGGCATATTTATTCTGGTCAAAAACATCCAGCGGGCTCATCCTGCCAAAGGTGAATACAAGGCGATCCGAGGTTTGGGTTCCGGCGAACTGATTGATATCAGCCGCCACTTTCTCGGTTTCGCCTCCAAGATCAACCGTCTGCCGGACGAAGACGCGCTGTATCTTGGCATACGGTTCGGCCGAGCCGATCTTAAACGCCTCGCCGTTTACGTAGGCGCCAACACCTATACTGTTGCCAAGCCCGAGGCCTTGATCAATCTCCGGATTGATCCAGAGTTCAGCGCCCTTCCATAGCCGCATACCCGCATAAAACGTACCCTCTCCGATCCCGCGCACTGTCCCGCCATTAGGGAAGCCCAAAAATGGCGGGGAGGCAACAACAAGAGCTCCTGGAGCAGAGTGGAACGCGGGGTAGCCCTGCCATGTGTAGGTGAACTGGCCGTGAAAGTTGAACCTATCCGGATCAAAACCAAAACCGGCAGGGTTAGGCGCGTCCTTCTCGCCAAAATGATAATTTAGGCCGACGCGAACCTCCTGCTCGGAAAAGTTGGAGGTGAACTGCTGGCCCGAGGATAGGAAGTTTATGCTTTTGTTGCCGTAGCCGGTGAACAGGTACTCGGCCTTTACAGTCCAGTGGGGGATCAGCGGCCCTTCAACACCAGCTCCCGCCGCCCAGCCCACTCGTTGTTGGTTGGCGGAATCCGTGCCGTTCGCGGTCGTCAGCAAAAATTGCTCCGAAGTCCAGGCAAAGCCGCCGGTCGCATAAAACAGCCAGTTCCCGGGCGCATAGCCGATGCGGCCGCGCACCGTGCCGGAAGAGAACACGTTGTCGCTATAGCTCTCAGTGTTCCCCAACACGGGGACCGTGTTACCGATCCTGTTGCCAAAGTAATTTGGAAAGGATGAAACACTGGCATCCGCTTCCACGCCAATCACGACGCGGTTTGCGAGCATGCGATTATAGCCGATTTGCAGGCCGTTGAACCAGCTTCCCCCCTGGTTGTTGGCGTCATAGCCCTGCGCCAGGCTGACGAAGCCCTTATCGATGACGGCCCCGCCCGAACTGGCGGTCCAATTTGAATTCCCCCATCCATAACCTGTGTGAGCGCCGAAGTAGAAACCTGTCCAGTCGTATAGTGCGGACGGTACCGGGGCTTTATATGCGAGATCGGCCGCCGCGGCGCCGCCCCCCGAGAGCAGAATCGCCACCGACGCTCCGCCAAATGCCTGACGCCATTCCGGCAGCCAATATCTTGCCTTGGCGATGTAGTAGAGGATAGTCATACGCAAGAACCTCCCGATCAGGGCCTAAACCTGGTCCAAAAGGGAGGCTGAGCCTTTCGGAGGGAAGCGCTTCGCTGAAGGCTTCGCCGAAAGGAACGAAAACGTTCCCCCTCGGTGTGAACCTCCCGGGCTTTTATCCCTCCGTGTGTCCGGCCCGTCCCCAGGGAGCTGACCGGATTGCGACTCTCGGACCAGACACCACCCCCAATGAGCAGCCGGAACCCTAGTCGCATCAACTTGTAAGCGAAAAGCGTGCCAACGTGAAAACCCAGCTTTTCCGTCGCTAACGGCCACGCCTGTCGAATCTTTAGCCATTCAGCCGGTCAAAAAATCAGCGAACGCCAATAATGATGCCGATCATAAGGCCATTCCGGAAAAGACCAGGCCAATCCCCGACCTGCAGACAAGGCTGACTCGGCGTATGCAAGAGAGGTTAAGCCGCGGCCAGAATCGCCGGAGGCCACCAGACGCGCGTGCCATGGCTCAAGGATGAAGAACTAAGGGTGCCGCGCAGCAACTTGCCTACTGGCTGTTCGAAGTGCCGGTCTTTTGTGCAGCCGCACTGGGCGGGTCGCTGAATCAATAAGCTTTTTTCTTTGGCACGCCAATTGCTTGATTAACGGGCAGAGTTGGCAGCTAGGGTTCCGGTTTCCTCACGGGAATGTCTGGTCCGAGAGTTGCCGCAGGGGGTCCAACCTCCGGTGCACGGCGGGATAAAAGCCCGGGAGACCTCAGTGGCCGCGTTTGGCAGGCAACTCAGGTCCATTTGCCAGTTCGCGGTCATCAAACCGATGAGGAACTGGAAATGCTGAAATCGCGAAGCCTACTGACTGCCGCTGCTGCTGCCTGCCTGCTGGCGACCTCGTCGATGTCGTCGGCTCTCGCCGAAAAGAAGAACGAATTCAATATCGCCTGGACGATTTATGTCGGCTGGATGCCGTGGCCCTATGCGGCCGAAACCGGCATTGTAAAGAAATGGGCCGACAAATACGGGATCAAGATCAACGTCACGCAGATCAACGACTATGTCGAATCGATCAATCAGTACACAGCCGGCAAGTTCGATGGCGTCACTGTCACCAACATGGATGCGCTGACGATTCCGGCCGCCGGCGGCGTCGATACCACCGCCGTGATCATGGGCGACTATTCCAACGGGAATGACGGCATCGTGCTGAAGAAAGGCAAGACGCTCGCCGACATCAAAGGTCAAAAGGTCAACCTCGTCGAACTGTCGGTCTCGCACTATCTGCTGGCGCGAGGATTGAGCACGGTGAAGCTGAGCGAGAAGGACATCAAAACCGTCAACACCTCGGACGCGGACATCGTGGCCGCATCGAAAACCAAGGATACGACGGCAATCGTCACCTGGAATCCACAGCTTCTCGAAGTGAAGGCGGAACCCGGGGCGACGCTGGTCTACGATTCCAGCAAAATACCCGGCGAGATCGAGGATCTCTTGGTCGTCAATACCCAGACCTTGAAGGACAATCCGGATTTTGCCAAGGCGCTGGTCGGCATCTGGTATGAGACCGTCGCCCTGATGAATGACACAGGTGAGAAGGGTAAGGCCGCGCGCGAGACAATGGCGAAGCTTTCGGGCACCGATCTTGCCGGCTTCGAGAGCCAGCTCAAGACCACTCATATGTATTATGAGCCGAAGGACGCGGCCAGCTTTGTAACCGGGCCGGACCTGGTGAGGATCATGGACCTTGTGCGTAGCTTCTCCTTCGAGCACAACCTGCTTGGCGAGAAAGTCAAGTCGAAGGACGCCGTCGGTATCGAAACGCCGACTAAGACGCTTGGCTCCGCCAAGAACGTCAAGCTGCGCTTCGATCCCAGCTACATGAAGCTCGCCGCAGATGGAAAGCTCTGATCAACTCTGCACTTGACAGCGCTATTGCCGGCATTCCATCTGCCGCCGGCAACTAATTCCCGCAGGTGTCCCGGTGTCGAGGAGGGCATCCCATTACACGCGTGATGAACGTCGTTCCCGGACGCGGCGCCCGGATCATCCTGGCTATGCTGCCGTTCATCCTGATTGCGATCATCTATGTGATCGGATCGGCGGAGCGGCGCGCCGCCAATCCTGACGACAAGCTGCTGCCCCCGGTCTCGGAAATGGTCGAGACATCAAAGCGGCTGGTTGCCGAACCCGACCGGCGCTCCGGCGATTATGTGCTATGGGCGGACACGGCAGCAAGCCTGCGGCGTCTTGCCGTGGGGCTCGGCATCTCGGCGCTGGCCAGTTTGACGCTGGGGCTTGCAATCGGCCTGTTGCCGGTCGCGGGCGCCGGATTTGGCACGCTGGTTGCGGTGCTCTCGATGATTCCGCCAATGGCCATGCTGCCGATCCTGTTCATCGTGTTCGGCCTCGGCGAATTGTCGAAAGTGGTGTTGATCATCATTGGCGTCACGCCGATGCTCATTCGCGACATCTCACTCGAAGTGGCGGGCATGCCACGCGAGCAACTCATTAAGGCACAGACTCTGGGGGCCTCGACCTGGCAGGTCGCAATCCGCGTGGTGCTGCCGCAGATCATGCCGCGCCTGATCAAGGGGCTGCGGCTGATGATCGGGCCGGCGTTCCTGTTCCTCATTTCGGCCGAAGCAATCGCGTCCGACGTCGGTCTTGGCTATCGCATCTTCCTGGTTCGCCGTTATCTATCGATGGACGTGATCTTGCCCTATGTCGCCTGGATCACGCTGCTCGCCTACCTTCTCGATCTCGCGCTGGTGTTTATCGGTCGACGTGCCTTTCCCTGGGCCTACGAGCCAGAGGCGCGCTGATGAGCACGCTCTCCTTCCGCAACGTCTGGGTCGAATACGGCGATCAGGTAGTTCTCGAACGCATCAATCTCGAGATCTCCTCTGGAACCTTCCTCTCAATCGTCGGCCCTTCCGGGGCCGGCAAGAGCACCTTGCTGCACCTGATCCTCGGCCAACAACGGCCGACGCAGGGTAGCGTCCTGCTCGACGGCGAGCCCTTTCCCCCCGAGCCGGGGCCCGACCGAGGTATCGTGTTCCAACGTTACTCGGTGTTTCCGCATCTCACCGTGCTCGGCAATGTCCTGCTCGGCTACGAGTTCGCCGAGCGTGGGTTCACCGCGCGCCTGCTTGGCGAGCCCAGGCGCAAGGCGATCGAGAAGAGCCTCGCGCTGATCGAGGCGGTGGGGCTCGGCCCGCATCGCGACAAATATCCCAGCGCCCTGTCGGGCGGCATGCAGCAGCGACTGGCAATTGCGCAGGCGCTCGCCAAGCGCCCGCGCGTACTTCTGCTCGACGAACCCTTCGGCGCACTCGATCCCGGCACACGCGCCCAGATGCATACGCTGATCAAGCCATTATGGCGCGACCTGAAGATGACGATTGTCATGGTCACCCACGA
>DATGGY010000031.1:0-23934 GCA_035308285.1 Bradyrhizobium sp.
ACGCGCTGATCATGTAGATGTCGCGCTTCATCCGTGGCGCGTTGACGCCGATTGCTTCGGCGGCGTCTTCATCTTCGCCGATGGCGACGAGGTAATATCCGATCCAGGATCGCTCGATCAGCCAGGTGACGATCAGGGCAACCGCGAGCAGGCCGAGCGCGAGATAGTAGTACGACGCCTTGGACTCGAATTGCATCATCAGGAACTGCGTCATCAACGGCTCGTTGCCGAAGTTCGGAATGGTGGTGCCTTCGGCGCCCCAGGCGAAGTCGCGAAACTTGAGAAAGATCAGCATGAGGGCTTGCGCGGTCGCAATGGTGGCGATGGTGAAATAGGGGCCGCGCAGGCGAAAGCACAGCCAGCCGATCGGCAGGCTTGCCAGCGTCGCGACCACGCCGCCGGCAATCATCCCGATCCAGGGCGAGACACCGAAGTTGATTTCCAGGATCGTCGAGGTGTAGGCGCCCAATCCGAAATAGGCGGCATGCCCGAGCGAAAGCTGCTTGGCGTAACCGCCCATCAGGTTCCAGGCGGCGCCGATGAAGGAGAACAGGAGGATGCGGATGAAAATATCGACGGCAAACGAACTGGTGACCACCTGCGGCAACGCGATGAGAACCGCGATCAGAATCGCGAGCAGAACGACGCTGCGTGTGCTCAGGCCCAGCTTCATCATCGCGCCCTTCCTCCAAGGCCGGTCGGTTTGAAGGCTAGCGTCAGAAGCAGCATGGCGAACACCACGATCAATCCGGAGTCCGCGCCGACATATTGGACGCCGAGCGACTCGGCGATGCCCATCATGAGGCTTGCGACCAGCGCGCCGATCACATTGCCGAGCGTCCCCAGCACCACCGCGACAAAGGCCATCAGCACGAACACCTGACCAACGAAGGGATAGGCGGAATAGAACGGCATCAGCAGCGAGCCGGCGGCGCCCGCAAGCGCCAGCGCAATGCCCAGCGCCACGCAGAATACGCGATTGGGATTGATGCCCATCAGCATCGCCACGTCACGGTTTTGCGCTGCGGCCCGCATCGCCTTGCCGAGATCGGTGGTGTGCAGGAAGACCCAGAGCGCGCCGCTCAGCGCCATCGCAACCACAAAGGCAATGAGCTTTGCGACGGGAATATAGAGCCCGCCGACATGAAACGCCTCATCGGAGTAGGAAGTATGGACCGTGCGATAATTGGCCGTGAACAACATCAAGGCCAGATTCAAAAGGAGAAGCGAAAGCGCAAAGGTCAGGAAGATCTGCGGCATGTCGTTCGGTCCCAGCACCCGGCGGATCAGAAAATGCTGGATCAGCACGCCCATCACGAACAGCACCGGCATCGACACGAACAGCGAGAGCAGGGGATCGATGCCGAACTGGTTGGCGAGAAAGAAGCTGATGTACATCCCGATCATCACGAATTCGCCCTGGGCGAAATTGACGATCTTGACCACGCCGAAGATCAGCGTGACGCCGATGCTCACGAGCGCGTAAATTCCGCCGATGAGCAGGCCGTTGATGACGGCCTGGGCCACTGTCTCCCACATTTGGCTCGACCGGGTTCAGATTTTCATGAGCGGCTTGCGGGCATCTTCTTTCGGAAAGACGCTGGCGAGGTCTCCGTCCTGCCACTGCACGCCGACCGGGTGCCCGTAAATGTTCTTGCCGTCGGGCCCGAACTTGACCTTCCCGCCCGGCGCCATCGCCGCATAGCCGGAAGAGACATCGAGCGTCGACAGCGCCGCGCGCACCTTTTGCGAATCCGCCGAGCCGGCGCGTTCAAGCGCGTCCGCCAGCATGAAGGTCTGGGCGATCAGGCCGCCGGCATATTCGAACAGGAATTCGCCGGTGCGTTTCTTGAATTCGGCGTTCACCTTCTGGGCGCCGTCGCTGACGTCGTGGTTCCAATGCGCCACGCCTTGCAGGCCTTCGGCGAGCTTGCCGACATTCTTGTAAAAGTCGGGAATGACAAAGCCGCCGGAGCCGCCATTGATCGAAACATTGAGACCGAATTGCTTGACGGTCCGCACGATCAGGATCAGGTCGTTGAGGTAAGAGACCGAGAACAGCGCGTTCGCGCCCGACGACTTCACCTTGTTGATCAACGGGCTCGCGTCGGTAAATCCGGCCGAATAGGGCTCGAACATCACGATCTCGACGCCCTCCGACGGCGCGAGCTCCTTGAGCCCGTTCGATGTCGAGGTACCGAACGCGGTATTCTCGAAAATCACGGCAACCTTTGGCGTGTCGCTGACGAGTTTCGACATCTGCAACTGCGCGCGGGCAAATTGCGAGGCGCGCGCGAAGCGTGAACGTATAGGTGCGGCCCTTGTTGAGCTGATCCGAACTCGATCCCGTGATCAGCGGAACCTTGGCGCGCTCGCACACTTCGCTCGCGATCAGGGTCAGCGCGCTGGCGTAGCAGCCGTGAACGGCGGAAAGCTTGTTGCCGGTGATGAGGCGGTCGGTTTCGGTCCGCGTCACCGTGGTGTCGCTTTGCACGTCGGAAATGAGCAGATTGAGCTTGGCGCCGCCGAGCGACTTGATGCCGCCGGCATCGTTGACCATCTCGACCGCGAGCTTGGCAGCGGCGACGCAGCCGACGCCGATCTGCGCCATGCTTCCGGTGGTCGGATAAAGCGCGCCGATATTGACGGGATCGGCCGCCCAGCCGCGCAATGGCGTCGCACCGAACGCGCCTGCCGCCAGGATTCCTCCCGTCTTGATCAGGAGTTCGCGGCGGCTTTGCCGCTTCGATGGAACGTGATTTGGGCCAGCCTTGTTGCCGGCGGAATCCTTGCGCGCTCTTTTCATGCCATCTCCCCCTTTAAGCGGTCGCGGTCCAGGCTTGCGCCCGCGGTTTCTTCTTTCTGCCGGTTGGGCGTATTTTTAGATGGTAACCGCATTCAAGATTGTTTACAATACGGTTATCAGTTTTATCTTCCAAATTGAAAACCAAGGCTGGCTTGTGCTTCTTCTTGCCGCTCGCGGCATCGGGCGTCGGGTCCAAAACGGGGAAATAATGGTCGGAAAACCAGCCAAACGCGCAACTATCCGAAGGTCGAAGACCCGCCCGATACCGGCTCCCCGACCGCGCGAGCCGGCCGCTTCCCTTATCGCAAAGCGCATCGAGGAGGACATAGTCCTGGGACGGCGTCAACCGCGCGAGCGGCTGGTCGAGCAGGATCTCTGCGACCTGTTTCAGACCCACCGCGGGGATGTGAGACTTGCGCTCTTCGAACTCGAGAAGAAGGGCCTGGTGGGTCGCATCCCGAACCGCGGCGCGCTGGTACGTGGGTTAACCCCGCGGGAGGTAAAGGAAATTTACGCGGTGCGCGAGAAGCTGGAGGTGATGGCGGTTCGCATCATCCCGTTTCCGGTTGCGGCAGCGGATATCGCGCGGCTGGAGGAATTGCAGCGCCGGCACACGTCGGCCATTGCCGCAGGCGACCTGCTGACGGTCTTTTACAGCAACCTCAGTTTCCACCAAGTCCTGTTTGGGCTGTGCCGCAACGCCTGCCTGATCGAAACCATCGATCTGCTCGCGCAGAAGGTCTATGGCATCCGCTCTTATGCCAATGCATTTCCCGATGCGCTTGACCGTGCCCGCCGGGATCATCTGGACATGATTAAGGCGCTTCGTGCCTCGCGCCGGGACGAGCTCGAGGCGCTCACCCGCCGCCATCTGCAGCCGGCCCCCGAAGCATATATCAAGGATTATGAGCGGCGCTTCGGCAAGGCCGATCTGCAATCGGCGCAATAATATGGGAGCCCCTTTATTCGGCGCTGCTCACGAGTTTGATGCGCGGCTCAGAAGCTTGCATCAGACCGCGGTAGGCGGCGAGATAATCGAGCGCCATTCGCCGCGCCGTGAATCGCATCTCGAACCGTTTTCGGATCGCGCCGCGGTCGAGTTGAGCCAGGCGCCCCACCGCCGAAACCGCGCTGATTTCATCCTCGACGATAAAACCCGTCACACCTTCTTCGACGATTTCCGGAACCGAACCCCTGTTATAGGCGATCACCGGAGTGCCGCAAGCCATGGCCTCGATCATGACCAGGCCGAACGGCTCCGGCCAGTCGATCGGAACCAGCAGTCCCATCGCGCCGCTGAGGAAGTCCGATTTTTCATTGTCGCCGATCTCGCCGATATATTCGATCAGAGGGTGGTCGATAAGTGGACGGATGATTGCATCGTAATAGTCCTGATCGGCCCGATCGACCTTGGCGGCGATTTTCAAGGGGATGCCGCATCGGATCGCGATCGTGATGGCGCGGACGACGCCTTTTTCCGGTGCGATGCGGCCGAGTACGCCGAGATAGGAAGGAGTCACGGTGCGCGGCGTCAGCAATTTTTCCGGCAGGCCGTGATAGATGGTGCGGATCCAGTTGGCCTGGGGCACCGGGCGGCGCTGGGAATTCGAGATCGAAATAACGGGAACAGAAGAGAAGGTCGTGAATACCGGCTGATGTTCCGGCAAATCGAGCCGGCCGTGCAAGGTGGTCAGGAACGGGGTCGGCTGGCGGAAAAACAATGAGAATGGATAGTAATCGAGGTGAAAGTGTAGAAAATCGAATTCTTCATCGTCACATTTTTGCCGGACGCGTTCCAGCATCACCATATGCAGCGCGTTGGGATCGCGGACGGCTCCGTCGAGCCGCAATGCCTTCGGCCAAGTCGCGTCAAGTTTCGCGGAGGTTTGGGAATCGCCGCTGGCGAACAGTGTGACGTCGTTGCCCAACGCGACCAGTTCCTCTGTCAGCCAATGTACCACCCGCTCCGTCCCGCCATAGAGCCTCGGGGGAACAGCCTCCGTCAGCGGAGCCACCTGCGCGATGCGCATCTGTCCGTCTCCTGTTGTTGTCCGTTGTTGTCATCAATGAGAATGCCCCGCCTTCCAGCCGGCGCTGGCGCCGCGTCAAGGGAACGTTTCCGCATTTGCGAAGTTCCCCAGAACACGCACTCTTATTTCACAAGATGGTCTTGTTGATGACAACGCGCCGGATCAGGCTTTCGCTGCTACCCAATCGGTACGCGCTGAAGGCGACGAAAGGGAACCTCGACAAGGTTTGCTGCCAAATGGACAATCTCTCAGGCTACGCCAATCGCCCGTTCCCGTTTGTTCTACGCTACATCCGCCGCCGGCTTGCATCGCATATCGTTATTTTCATATCCGTCGTTGCCGCCGTTGCCTGTTCCGTAGGCACCCAGTATGGCGTGAAGTTTCTGGTTGACGGCCTGTCGGACGGTCCCACCTACGCGGGTACCGTATGGCTTGCATTCGTTTTTCTCATGTCGCTGATCGCCGCGGATAATTTCTTGTGGCGGATCGCGAGCTGGACGGCGAGCTTCACCTTTGTCGGCGTCACCGGCGATTTGCGTCGCGATATCTTCCGCTACTTGACCGGTCACTCGCCCAGCTATTTCTCGGACCGTCTGCCGGGGATGCTGACCAGCCGCATTACCGCCACATCCAATGCTGTTTTTTCAGTCGAAAACATGTTCGTCTGGAATGTGTTGCCGCCGTGCATCGCCACAATTGCGGCAATCGCCCTGATTGGTACCGTCAGCCTGCCGATGTCGGCTGGCTTGATGGTGATCGCGGGGGGAATGGTGGTCGCGATGTTTCGATTGGCGGCCGCGGGAAAGCCGCTGCACGACGATTTCGCCGACAAGGCCGCGGCTGTCGATGGCGAGATGGTCGACGTCATCAATAATATGCCGCTGGTCCGGGCGTTTTGCGGCTTGAGCTTCGAACACGACCGTTTCGATGCCACCGTTAACCGGGAACTGACGGCGCGGGGACGCTCCTTGCGCTATCTGGAAAAGCTGCGGTTGACTCACGCAGGCGTGACCGTCGCGCTGACGATTGCGCTACTGGCGTGGGCGATCACGCTTTGGCAGCGCGGCGGCGCGACCACGGGTGATGTCGTGCTGGTGTGTACCTTGGGACTTTCGATTTTGAATGCAACGCGCGATCTCGCGGTCGCGTTGGTTGACGTCACCCAGCATGTGGCGCGGCTGACCGAAGCGATTGCCACGCTACTGCTTCCGCACGAATTGCGCGACCATCCCGAGGCTGAGGCTTTGATAAAGAGCGGCGCGGCGATCGCCTTCAACAACATCTCGTTTTGCTATCCGGGCGGGCCCGGCGTGTTCGAAAGGTTCAGCCTTCGCATTCAACCGGGGCAGCGGGTCGGCCTTGTCGGCCATTCCGGGGGCGGAAAGTCCAGCCTGTTCGTCCTATTGCAACGGTTCTACGACGTCCAGCATGGCAACATCACGATCGATGGCCAGGATATTGCGCGCGTCACGCAGCAAAGCCTGCGCGAGGCGATTTCCGTGGTGCCGCAGGACATTTCCCTGTTTCACCGCTCTATCATGGACAACATCCGGTATGGGCGTCCGAACGCGACCGACGACGAGGTGCTGCGCGCGGCCATCGCGGCGCGCTGCGATTTCGTCGAGGCCATGCCGGATGGACTTGAAACCATGGTTGGCGACCGCGGCGTCAAATTGTCGGGCGGCCAGCGGCAGCGCATCGCGATTGCGCGTGCGTTCGTCAAGGACGCACCGATTCTGCTGCTGGATGAGGCGACCGCCGCGCTCGACGGCGAATCTGAGGAAGCGATACGCGAGGCGCTCGCCCGCCTGATGCGCGGGCGAACGGTCGTTGCGATCGCCCATCGTCTTGCCACGCTCCGCCACTTCGATCGCGTCGTGGTGCTCAAGGCCGGCAAGATTATCGAAGACGGTCCGCCGGACCGCTTAATGCAGGGCCAAGGTCCTTATCGAGAATTGGTTACGCAGGAATTAAGCCGCCTGGCCAGAAACGCGGCCTGATCCGCGGCAGGCAGCGGCGTTGTTTGCGTCCATCGCTGCGCTGGGGGAAGCCGATCGAGGTCAGATCTATGTCAGCCGAAGTCGTAAGCCAAATCACGACCCTGCGGGCGATCGAAACGGTATCGGAATCGCCGTTCTACATTCCGATGACGGGGCCAGCGGCGCGGCCGCGGCGCTCGCTCAAGCATGACGACACCTTCGTCGTGCTGGATAGCCACGGCGACATCGGCGCTTCCGCCGGCGGACCGGATGGCCTGTTCAATGCGGACACCCGATATCTGGCGCGGCTTGAACTTGTGCTCGACGAAGTGCAGCCGCTGCTGCTGGGATCGAATCTGCGCGACGATAATTCCGCGCTGACGGTTGATCTTACCAATCCCGATGTCTATCGCCAGGGCAGGATCGTGTTGCGCAAGGATATGCTGCACATCGTGCGTACCATCTTCCTGTGGCGCGGCGCGGCGTACCAGCGCATCGGCGTGCAGAACCATGGTGAAGATCATGCGAGCTTCGATTTGACGTTGCTGTTCGATAACGATTTCGCCGATCTGTTCGAGGTTCGCGGCGAACACCGCCTGCGCCGGGGCAGCCGTTCTGGCAAACTGCTCGGCTCTTCCGATGTGACGCTTGAATATAACGGACTAGACGACAAATCCCGCGTTACGGCGCTTCAGTTTGATCCGCCTCCGACGCGACTTACACTGAATGCAGCGACCTACCATCTCGATCTCGCGCCGCAAGAGGTCCGATCGCTGTTCGTCGTTGCATCCTGCAACAAGCAGACCACCTCGAAGCCGATACCGTTCATTCGCGGCTTGCTGGCGCATCGTCGCGAGATGCGCCAAATGACCAAGGGCGCCACCAGCATCGAAACGTCGAACAACATCTTCAATGAGGTGCTGTGCCAGTCGATGGCTGACCTCAATATGCTGATGACGGATACGCCGCAGGGGCGATATCCCTATGCAGGCATCCCCTGGTATTCGACCACGTTCGGCCGTGACGGAATCATCACGGCGCTGCAGATGTTGTGGATCGATCCGCGGGTAGCCCACGGCGTATTGAAGCGGCTCGCGCTGTACCAGGCCAACACGGTCGATCCGCTCGCGGATGCGGAGCCTGGGAAAATTTTGCACGAAATGCGTGGCGGCGAGATGGCCGCCCTGCGAGAGGTTCCGTTTGCAAGATATTACGGCAGCGTCGATGCCACGCCGCTGTTCGTGTTGCTCGCAGGTCTTTACGCCGAGCGCACTGAGGATGACGAGACACTGGCCGAACTTTGGCCGTCGATCGAAGCCGCGTTGGGATGGATAGACGGTCCGGGCGATCCGGACCGGGACGGCTTTGTCGAATATCGGCGCGCATCGGAGCAGGGCTTGGCCAACCAGGGCTGGAAGGACTCGTATGACGCGATCTTCCATGCCGACGGGCAGCTCGCTGAAGGCTACATCGCGCTCGCCGAAGTGCAGGGCTACGTCTTTGCCGGCAAACAGCTCGCCGCGCGCTGCGCCATGCGCTTGGGGCTGCCGGAGCGGGCGCGGCGGCTTGAGGCCGACGCGCGCCGCCTTGCGGAGCGTTTTGAAACCGCCTTTTGGTGCGACGAACTCGGTACCTATGCGCTCGCGCTCGACGGCAAGAAGCAACCGTGCCGGGTGCGCACGTCGAATGCCGGACAGTTACTGTTCACGGGACTCGTACGTGAAGATCGCGCCCGCATAGTCGCCGCCGATCTGATGCGGTCGCATTTTTTTACCGGCTGGGGCATCCGCACCGTTGCGCGCGGCGAAGCGCGTTACAATCCGATGTCCTATCATAACGGCTCGATCTGGCCGCACGACAATGCGCTGATTGCGCTTGGACTTGCGCGCTACGGATTCAAGCGCTCGGCCGAGCAGGTGTTCAAGGCCCTGTTTGACGCTGCGGTGTACATGGATTTGCGCCGGTTGCCGGAATTGTTCTGCGGATTCCGTCGAGAGAAGGGGCGTGGGCCAACGCTTTATCCGGTGGCTTGCGCGCCGCAAGCCTGGGCGAGCGCGACGCCGTTTACGTTGCTGGAGGCAGCACTCGGGCTCGAATTCGACGCGCGTCGCGGCGAGATTCGCCTGCGCAACCCGCGTCTGCCGTCGTTCCTCGACGAGGTCTTGCTTCGCGAACTAAGGCTGGGCTCGTCGAGCGTCGATCTTCGCATTCGTCGACATGGTGATGACGTATCGCTTGAGGTGATGGGCACGAGTGGCCAGATTCAGGTTTCGCTGGTGCTGGCGCATTAGGAGGGTCATCCGCGCCGGCCGTCAATCGAGGAAAACGATATGCGCGCTGGATTATTTCTTACGCTTCTCGTCGTCGGTCTTGCGGCGTGGTTCGCGGCGATATCGCGGGCGCAGGACAATCCGGCCTCGCCGCAGCCGGCTCAACAGCACGACAATGCTCCGCCGGGCGCGCCGAAAGAGCCGGCACCTCCGCCGTCGGTTACCATTATTGGCGCAAGCGAAGCGCATGGCGTGCTTGGGCGCGACGTTCGCAGCCCTGCCGATGAAGACATGGGGCGCATCGTCGACGTGATCGTCGATCGCGCCGGGACCGTGCGCGCGGCGGCGATCGATTTCGGCGGCTTTCTCGGCGTCGGCAGCCGAAAAATAGTGGTCGATTGGAACGCACTGCACTTCGGGCGCATCGACAACAAGAGCGACAGCATCACGCTTGAGTTGACCAAGGAGCAAGTCATGGCCGCGCCGGAGTACAAGGAGGGTACGCCGATCGTGGTGCTCGGAGCCTCGGGTAGCCTCCAGCCGCTGCGATTCGATAACTAGCTTGGGCGGAGAGACATCCTGTTTGCGCATCCTTCCCGACACCCGATTGATGGGGCCCGCGCTAGCAACCATGGGGCGGCGGGCCGTGATGATCGAACGCCGCCTTCCGCAACGGAAACGGTGACGGTGGAGACCACACCGGTCCCCTCGCGCGAGAGCCTGCGCGGCCTCGATTGGTTCATCTTCTTTCTGGCGGATGTACAAACCGGCTTCGGTCCATTCGTGGCGGTCTATCTGACGACGCAAAAATGGACGCAGGTCGAAATCGGCACGGTGTTGTCGATCGGTGGCGTGGTGGCGCTGATCGGGCAGATGCCTGGCGGCGCCATCATCGATGCGGCGAGATCCGAACGGCTGGTCGCGGGCCTTGCCATTGCCACGATCGGCTGCAGCGCGTTGGCCTATGCGGCCTGGCCGATCTTTCCAGTCGTTGCGGCCGCCGCGACGCTGCATGCGGCGGCCAGTTGTGTGCTCGGTCCGGCGATTGCCGCGATCAGCCTCGGTCTTGTCGGGCCGCTTGCCATCGGCGAACGGCTGGGACGCAATGCGCGCTTCGCATCGCTCGGAAATGGTATCGCCGCCGCCGTGATGGGCACTTGCGGTTACCTGCTGTCGAGCCGTTCGGTGTTTCTCGTCACCTTCATCCTGGCAATTCCGACCTTGCTGGCGCTGGCGCGCATCCGCGAGCGCGAGGTCGACGTCGCCCGCGCCCATGGCGCTGTGCCTCGCACAGCGCCTGACGCCAAATCAACCAGCGTTCTTGCGCTGGTGCGCCAGCGGGCGCTCCTGATTTTTGCGGGCAGCATATTGCTGCTTCAGCTTGCCAATGGGGCAATGCTGCCATTGATGGCCGGCGTCGTAACGACCCGCTCCAGCAAATGGGCGACGGTATTGATCGCGGCCTGCATTATCGTGCCGCAGGCCATCGTCGCGCTAACCTCCCCGTCGGTCGGACGCAAGGCTCAGCAATGGGGGAGGCGGCCGCTGCTGCTGATTGGTTTTGCCGCACTTGCAATTCGCGGTGTGATGTTTGCAACCGTCACCGATCCCTATGTGCTGGTTGCGGTGCAGGTATTCGATGGCATCACGGCCGCCGTGTTTAGCGTGATGGTACCTTTGGTGGTCGCCGACGTCACATTCGGGAGCGGTCACTTCAATCTCGCACAGGGCATCGTCGGCACGGCAACCGGCATCGGTGCAGCGCTGAGTACCGTGCTTGCCGGTTACGTCAGCGACAAATTCGGCAGCGCGCTCGCCTTTAGCGGGCTCGCAGCTATCGCGGCTGCGGGCCTTGCCATGATCTTGCTTGCCATGCCGGAAACCCGGCCGGGCGCGCGTCCTCAAGCGTCCATGGTGTGAAGACGCTGACGGTTGCGAAGCACGATCTGCCGGGCGCCGGAAAAGCCGAGGACCCCCTGGGTGTGGAGCTGCGACAGCGCTCTTGAGACGGTTTCAAGCGTCAGCCCGAGGTAATCGCCGATATCGCGGCGGCACATCGGCAGGGCCATCATTCCCGCCACCGCAAGCCTGCGGTCCATCTCGAGCAGGAAGGTAGCTACACGCTCCATCGCCGTCTTGCGTCCGAGGAGCAGCATATGGTCTTCAGCATGCCGCAGATCGCCCGCGGTCATGGTCCAGAGCTTACGAGCGACCTGAACGTCGGTTCCGGCGGCTTGATCGAGGCTGCGACGCTTCACCAGCCGCACGGTGGTATCGATGATGGCTTCCGCCGCCAGCCGATGCACTGTTCCCGATTCCAGCCCGAACACGTCGCCGGGCAGGTGGAAGGCGCCGATCTGACGCCGTCCGTCGGAGAGCAGTTTGTAGCTGCGAACTGCGCCTGAAATGACCTGGTAGACGTACTCCGCAGGTTCGTCCTCGCCATAGATCTCTTCATCCTTCCGGTAGGAGAATTCGGTGGCGACAAGGCCGGCGTATCCGGTAACCACGCCAAAGGCGTCGGTAACACTGTGTGTAACCGGGCTGACCTTTTTGCCGATGATGGAGGTAACGGAAGGGCTGAGCGGCTGGGTGAACATTGACCATCTCCTTGTGCAGCGGATGGCCGATTACTACGGGAGTCGGACGAGTCCGGAAATTTCGCTAGATATCTTAAGGATGTTTACCTACGTATAATCCCGTAGGTCGCGCGCCTTCACTGCGGCGGGCGATTGGTGCGATTTTCCTGAATTGCCGCCCGAATTCGCGTGACAAGACTGTCCTCGAGAAGGGGTTTGCGCAGAACATGCCGGATGCCGGCTGCTTTGGCGCGCGCCGAGATGTTCTCGTCAGGGTAGCCGGTAATGAGAATGACGGGCGCGGCAATGTCGCGGTTCCGCAAGTGGCTGGTCAGATCGACGCCGTTCAGGTCTGGCATCTTGTAATCAATCACAAAACAGTCAGCATCGGTCGGACGCACCGCGCGGAGCAGCGCCGCTCCGCTCCTGAACGTGCGGACTTCAAAGCCGTCCGTCTCAAGCAGAAAACGCAGCGAGCCAAGGACGTCGGCGTCGTCGTCTACCACATAGACAGCAGGTTTTGCGGCCGAGGTCATCGCGAAGACCTATGCTCCTTGCATTGCGAAAGAATAGCCATTTTAGAAAATACACATATCTGGCAAAGAAGGTGTTGATTTAGCTCAATCCTTCAACAGCCCGGTGCGCATCGCAAGCCGCACCAGCTCCGAGAGGCTGCTGGCCTGCATCTTGGTCATCACGTTTGCACGGTACACTTCGATGGTGCGGGGGCTGATGTCGTAATCGCGCGCGATCAGTTTGTTGGAAAGGCCTGCAATCAGACCATCCATCACCTGACGTTCGCGCGGGCTGAGACTTGCAATCCGTGCGGCGAGATCGCGTGTGACCGCCTCGTCTTTGAGGGCAGGTTCATTCCCGCGGATCGCCGCACCGATCATCCCGACAAGACGGTCGTCATCGAAAGGCTTTTCCAGAAAATCGACGGCGCCGAGCTTCATTGCCTCGACCGCAAGCGGGACATCGCCATGCCCGGTGATGATCACGATCGGGAACTTGCTATTGAGCGCCTTCATGCGCTTGAGGAGTTCGATGCCGTCAATACCGGGCATACGGACGTCCGAGACAACGCATCCGATGGCAAGGCCCGGAAGCACGTCGAGGAACTTCCTGGCGTTGTCGAAAAGCGTGACGTCGAAGTCGGCCGCCTCCAGCAGGAAATTGAGCGAATCCCGCATCGCCGCATCGTCGTCGATCACATAAACCTTTCGCTTACCCGGCATCGGTCAACCTTCGCCTGCTGCTGTGGGCAACGTGAAGCGGAAAGTTGCCCCGCCGGAGGCATTGCTTTCCGCCCACATCTTTCCGCCGTGGGCCTCTATGATCGAACGGCTGATGGAAAGACCCACCCCCATTCCGGTCTCCTTTGTCGTAAAGAACGTCTGAAACAGGTTGGCCTTGACGTCATCCTGGAAGCCCGAACCGGTGTCGGATACCGAAACCTCGATCATATCGTCGGCAACCTCCGCGTTGGATACAATAAGCTCCCGCTGCCGCGATTGCGCCATCGCTTCCAGCGCGTTGCGAAACAAATTTACCAGGACCTGCTGAATCTGGACCCGGTCGACCAGCACGAGATCGAATTCACGGTCCAGGTTGAAGCGAAGCTGAATGTTCTGGTCACGCGCGCCCGAAAGGCCAAGCGCGCCGGCCTCCTCGATCAGCTTCGAGAGGCTTTCCAGCCGCTTCTCGGATTCTCCGCGCGAAACGAAGTCGCGCAGGCGCCGGATGATCTGGCCGGCGCGGACCGCTTGTTCGGCCGCGCGGTCCATGGCGTTTTCAATTTTCGCCGCATTGGGATCTTTGCTGGCCGCCAGCAGCCGGCGCGAGCCTTTCATGTAGTTGCTTATCGCCGCGAGCGGTTGATTGAGTTCGTGCGCCAGCGCCGACGCCATCTCGCCCATCGCGCTCAAACGGGAAATGTGAACGAGCTCGGATTGCAGCTCCTGGAGCCGCGCCTGCGTTTGCTGGTGTTCGGTGAGATCGCGGACGAAGCCCGTAAAGTACGATACCCCGCCGGATTCCATTTCACCGACCGACAGGTGCATCGGGAACGTCGTGCCGTCTCTGCGACTGCCCGTCACGATCCGTCCGATGCCGATGATGTGCCTTTCGCCTGTGGCGCGGTATCGCGCCAGATATCCGTCGTGACGGACCCGATCCGGCATCGGCATCAGTTCGCTGACATTCTTGCCGATGGCCTCGTGTTCGGTATAGCCGAACAGCCTCTCGGCCGCAGTGCTGAAAAATTGAATGATGCCATCGCCGTTGATGACAATCATGGCGTCCGGCACCGTATCGAGGATGGAGCGAAGGTGGCTCTCGCGTGTCCTCAGGGCGTCTTCGAGTTGTTTCTCTTCATCGATTTCCAGAACAATGCCGCTGACATGGCGCGGGGCCCCGCTGGTATCCCTGACGAGGCCGCCGCGCGCCCGAATCCAGTGACCGGAGCCCGAACCGCCGCCAATCATGAAGGAAACGTCCATTTTGCCGCCGTTTTCCGCCACCCGCTTGATCTCCTGCTCTGTACGCTCGCGATCCGCAGGTTTCAGGAGGGAAAGAAAAAGTTCATAGGTGATCGGTTGATCCGGCGGGACCCCGAAAAGGCTCCTCGCCGTGTCGGACCACTCCAGTTTTTTTGTGGTGAGATCGAGATCCCAAGTCCCGACGCCAAACCCCTCGATTCGGAGTCTGAGACCCTCGTTGCGGGTCGGATCTTCAAGCGATGGTCGTATGGTGCCGGGCACGCTCAAGCCTTCACTTCTGTCTTATCCAGCCTCGTCCCTCGAGACTGGGCCGGCCTCCTTTGAGCGCCCGCGGCAAGCGGAACCGCCGCAAACCGTATGGGTCTCAAACTCATTCAACAGGCCGGCAATTTCGCCGAACGGGGGTACGGATGCAAGTTCCTATGGGCTGAAATCCTGCCCGGTTTCCCTTCCTGAGCCGGGCGGCCCAAGCTCACAGCCGTGTCGATTCCGGCAGCCATCGGCACTTTGATCTATCTCATCCTGCTCCTCGATTTCGGCGCTAAAGATTTCAGAGCAACATGGAGGAATTGGATGACATACGCGACCGTGATGGTCAGTCTGGCGCTTGATCAGCCCAATGCGGCCCGGCTCGCCGTCGCTGGTCAGATCGCCGAAAGGTTCGACGCGGGCATGATCGGCATTGTGGCGTCGGTATTCAGTCCGCCACTTTATTTCACCACCGGTGAACAAGCCCAAATCTTGATCGACCAGGGTGAGGCCTCGATCAAGCGGCGCATGTCGGAGCTTGAGATTCAATATCGCGAGGCGGCCAAGAATCGCGCCAAATATATCGAATGGCGTAGCGCGTCCGACTTTCCGGCACGTTATGTCTTGCGGGAAGCGCGCTCCGCCGACATCGTCGTGACCGGCGGACGCAGCGATGCTTTTTCCGATCCGTTCGCCATGGTCACCCCGAGAGATCTGGTGATGGAGGCAGGGCGACCGCTGTTGGTCGTCCCCGATTCCGTCGAATGGCTCGATTTGCGAAGCCAGCTCGTGGCGTGGAAGGACACGCCGGAAGCGAGGCGGGCGATCGCTTCCTCATTGCCGATGTTGCGCAAGGCCAAGGACGTCACTGTCGCCGAGATCGTGGAAACAGGCGGCAGCGAGGCGGCGGCTGCGCGCGTTCGCGACGTGGTGACCTGGCTGTCACGCCACGGCGTTTCGGCTCGAGAACTCGTCGCAGCGCAGAATCATGACCGGGATGCGACCGCTCAACTCGACGCCATGGCTGGGGACGTCGGTGCTGGGGTGATCGTCGCCGGCGCCTACGGTCATTCGCGATTCCGTGAATTGGTTCTCGGTGGCATGACTCAACATCTGATCACCCAGACCGGGCGTTGCGCGCTGCTGTCGCATTAGAAGGTACCGCAACAAAGTTGATTGGATCGCGCCTTGTACAAATTTCTGCAGCAAACGGTCGCCGATTACATGACCCGCAACGTCAAGACCGTGACTCGCCAAATGTCGGTTGGCGAGTTGAACCGGTTGTTTGAGCAGGACGACTTCAATACCTATCCGGTCGAAGAGGACGGCCAAGTCGTCGGGATCGTAACCAAATTTGACGTGCTGAAATGTTTTGCCTTTACGCCCAATCAAATGGTTCCGCGGTACGACGACTTGATGAATAAGACGGTCGCCGACATCATGATCTCGGCATTCATCTACGTCAGCGCCGATACCAGGTTGACACGGGTGCTGCAGCTCATGGTCGAGCACCGGATCAGGAGCATTCCCGCGATCGGCAGTGACAGTAGATTGGCAGGTATTGTTGCCCGTGAGGACGTTCTCCGGGCGCTTGCCGCCAGCGCTCAGGGCGACAAATAGGAACGCAAAGTACGCCCCAAGTGCCGCACCGGCCATGGTCGCGCGTGTAGCCCGCGCAAATACGGTCCTAGAGGCGAATCATCGGTCTGCGGCCCTGACGAGAGCCTCGTTTCCACGCGCAGCGTTGCGATCCCGATTTTCCAGACGGCGAAGTTGATCTCGATCAAATCGCGACCCCGGCGGCTGTGGTTGTTAGCGCTGGTTTCCGTCAGAGAGAGTCCCCATGAGCCAGGCCGTTAATTCGAAGTCGATGACCATTGGTGAGAGTGGCTTGGCGGTTTTCTTCGCGGTGACCGCCTTTCTTTGCATGATCGGCGCGGCCAAAGCCGTCGATGCACCATTCGCGTTCCATGCAACTCTCGCCGCGGCGGCAAGCCTTGCATCGGTCTTCGTCATCCTTAACCGGTACTTCGATCGTCCTGCCACGTTGCCGTTGCAGGAAATCAACGGCCGGCCCAATTACAACCTGGGCCCGGTCAAGTTCTCGGCGATCATGGCGGTGTTCTGGGGCATCGCCGGATTTACCGTCGGACTGATCATCGCGCTCCAACTCGCCTGGCCGGCGTTCAATTTCGATCTGCCGTGGACCAGTTTTGGCCGGATGCGCCCGCTGCATACGTCGGCGGTGATTTTCGCCTTCGGCGGCAACGTCCTGATCGCGACCTCGTTTTACGTGGTGCAGAAGTCGTCGCGGGTTCGGCTCGCCGGCGATCTCGCGCCCTGGTTCGTCGTTGTCGGCTATAACTTCTTCATCCTGATCGCGGGCACCGGCTATCTGCTCGGGGTCACGCAAAGCAAGGAATATGCAGAGCCGGAATGGTATGCGGATCTTTGGCTGACGATCGTCTGGGTCGTCTACCTGCTGGTGTTCCTCGCAACGCTCATCAAGCGCAAGGAACCTCATATCTTCGTTGCCAATTGGTTCTATCTCGCTTTCATCATCACGATCGCCGTGCTTCATCTCGGCAACAATCCTGCGCTGCCGGTGTCCGTGTTCGGCTCGAAGTCATACATCGTCTGGGGCGGCGTTCAGGATGCGATGTTTCAGTGGTGGTACGGGCATAATGCCGTCGGCTTCTTCCTGACGGCGGGCTTTCTCGCCATCATGTACTATTTCATCCCGAAGCGCGCCGAGCGGCCGATATATTCGTACCGCCTGTCGATCATTCACTTCTGGGCGCTGATCTTTCTCTATATCTGGGCGGGTCCCCATCACCTTCACTACACGGCGTTGCCGGATTGGGCGCAAACCCTCGGCATGACCTTCTCCATCATGCTGTGGATGCCGTCCTGGGGCGGCATGATCAACGGCTTGATGACGCTGTCCGGCGCCTGGGACAAGTTGCGAACCGATCCCGTGCTGCGCATGCTCGTGGTGTCGGTCGCGTTCTACGGCATGTCGACTTTCGAAGGCCCGATGATGTCGATCAAGGTTGTGAATTCGCTCAGCCACTATACCGACTGGACCATTGGTCATGTCCATTCCGGCGCGCTGGGCTGGGTTGGCTTCGTCTCGTTCGGCGCACTGTATTGCCTGGTGCCCTGGCTGTGGAATCGCAAGGGGCTTTACAGCCTCAAGCTGGTCAACTGGCACTTTTGGATCGCGACTATCGGAATCGTTCTCTACATCTCCGCGATGTGGGTATCCGGAATCCTGCAGGGCCTGATGTGGCGTGCCTACACCTCGCTCGGCTTCCTGGAATACTCCTTCATCGAGACTGTGGAGGCCATGCATCCCTTCTACATGATCCGTGCGGCCGGCGGCGCGTTGTTCCTGATCGGCGCTTTGATCATGGCCTTTAACCTCTGGATGACGGTGCGCGCCGGCGAGGCGGAAGTGCAGTCGCCAGTTGCTCTTCAACCGGCGGAATGAGGCGCTTAAAAAAAAATGTCGTTCTGGACTCGGCATCATATCTTCGAAAAGAATTCGATCATCCTGGTCATCGGAATTCTCGCGGTGGTGGCGATCGGCGGTCTCGTCGAAATCGTTCCGCTGTTCTATCTGAAGAGCACGATCGAGGTGGTTGACGGCATCAGGCCCTACACGCCGCTGGAGCTGACCGGCCGCAATATCTACGTCCGCGAGGGGTGTTATCTCTGCCACTCGCAGATGATCCGGCCGTTGCGCGACGAGGTCGAACGCTACGGCCACTTCTCGCTAGCCGCCGAAAGCATGTACGACCATCCGTTTCAGTGGGGATCGAAGCGAACGGGTCCGGACCTTGCGCGCGTAGGTGCCAAGTATTCCGACGAATGGCACGTCACGCACCTGACCAATCCGCGTTCGATCGTTCCCCAGTCGGTGATGCCGGGCTATGCATTCCTGGCCGAAACCGAAGTCGATGCTGCAAACATCGCCGATCACCTGCGAACGAGCCGTAGTGTCGGCGTGCCGTATACGGACGATCAGATCGCTAATGCTGCTGCCGATCTGAAGGCGCAGGCAGATCCGGACGACACCGGCGCGGATGCCTTCGCCAAGCGCTATCCGAAAGCCGCCGTGCGCAACTTTGACGGCAAGGCCGGCCCTCCCACCGAAATGGACGCGCTGATTGCCTATCTGCAGATGCTCGGCACTCTGGTCGATTTCAAGCTCTACAACGAAAAAGCCAATCTTCGCTGAAAGGGCAGAACGATGCGCGCAATTCTAACGGTTCAGAATTTTATCTCCGATTTTGTCACGATGCTCTGGACCCCGATTTTCGTCGGGATATTCCTGGCAATCGTGACTTATGCGCTTTGGCCCCGCAACCAGTCGGCTTTCGACGAGGCGTCGAAGATACCGTTGCGGGAGGAGTGAAAGAAACATGGCTGAACAGAACGAAATCGATCACGTCTCCGGCAAGACGACCACGGGTCATGAGTGGGACGGTATCAAGGAACTCAACACGCCGCTGCCGCGGTGGTGGGTTCTGACTTTCTATGCCACCATCATATGGGCAATCGGGTACTGGATCGTGTATCCGGCGTGGCCGCTGATGTCGAGCTACACCACCGGGCTACTGCATTATTCGTCCCGGGCGGATGTCGCAGTCGAGCTGGCAAATCTGGAAAAGATTCGCGGTGAGAAAATGGTCGTGCTTGGCTCGGCCTCCCTTGCGGATATCGAGAAAGATCCGGCGCTGCTCGCCTTGGCGCGGGCCCGCGGCAAGACCGTCTTCGGCGACAATTGCGCGCCATGCCATGGCAGTGGTGCTACGGGGGCAAAAGGTTATCCAAATCTGAACGACGACGACTGGCTCTGGGGCGGCACGCTTGATCAGATCATGCAGACGATCCAGTACGGCATTCGCTCGGGGAATCCGAAAACCCACGAAAGTGCGATGCTAGCATTCGGCAAGGACGCAATCCTCAAGCCGGAGGAGATTGTCACCGTGGCTGACTACGTTCGGTCGTTGTCGGGTCTGCCGACGGCAAAGGGATATGACCCGGCCGCAGGCAAGAAGATTTTTGCGGAGAACTGCGTGTCTTGCCACGGCGATACGGGCAAGGGAAATCAGGATCTCGGCGCGCCGAATCTCACCGACAAGATCTGGCTCTATGGTTCCGACGAGGCAACTCTGGTCGAGACGATCTCCAACGGGCGGGCAGGCGTCATGCCGGCCTGGATAGGGCGGCTCGATCCTTCCACGATCAAGGCCATGGCGGTTTACGTCCACTCCCTCGGCGGAGGACAGTGACCGCCGAAGTGCAGAGGGATTGCGGCAATCCGCTCGCCGTTTGAGCTGGATCAACCGCGCGTCACGGATTGGTCCTAGGCTTCGTCAATGAACAAGACCGTGCTCCCGGCTGAAATCGAAATTGATGCCTACGGGCCGCTTTACGCGGCCCGTAGGCAGGTTTATCCGCAGAGCGTCTCGGGAACCTTCCGCCGCATCAAATGGAGCCTGATGGCATTCTGCCTCGGCGTCTATTACCTGCTGCCCTTCGTGCGCTGGAACAGAGGCCTGGGGGCGCCGGATCAGGCGGTGCTGGTGGACCTGCCAAATAGCCGATTCTATTTCTTCTTCATCGAGTTGTGGCCGCAGGAAGTCTATTATTTCACCGGGCTATTGATCGTTGCCGCCATCACGCTTTTCCTGATGAATTCGGTAGGGGGCCGCATCTGGTGCGGATATCTCTGCCCGCAGACGGTGTGGACCGATTTGTTCTATGCCGTCGAGCGAATGGTCGAAGGCGATCGGCGCGAACGCATGCGCAAGGCAGCAGCGCGCGGGTCGCGGAAGCTCGAACGCTTCGCTGAGCTGATCCTGAAACATTCGGTCTGGCTTTTGATCGCGTGGTGGACCGGCGGCGCCTGGGTACTTTACTTCAACGATGCTCCGACTCTGGTAAGGGAGCTCGCTACCTTCCAGGCGCCGATGCTGGCCTATATCTGGATCGCGATATTGACGGCGACGACGTACCTGCTCGCAGGTTTCATGCGCGAACAAGTCTGCGTCTATATGTGCCCGTGGCCGCGTATCCAGGCCGCCCTGACCGACGAGTGGGCGCTCAACGTCACCTATAAATACGATCGCGGCGAAAAGCGCACATCGCTGAAGAAGGCGAACGAATTGCGTGCGCTCGGCCAAACCGCGGGCGATTGCGTCGATTGTTATCAATGCGTCGCCGTCTGCCCGACCGGCATCGACATTCGCGACGGCGCGCAGCTCGATTGCGTCCAATGCGGCCTGTGCATCGATGCCTGCGACGCTGTCATGAAGAAGATCGGTCGGGAAATCCGCCTGATCGGCTACGATAACGACATCAACATCCAGCGGCGCCAGGCCGGCAAGCCACCGATCTACCGTTTCGTCCGCCCGCGCACCATCGTCTATTCCGCGATGATTGTCGGCGTAGGCGCGATCATGCTGTATGCGCTGCTGACGCGCTCGCTGCTCGACGTCAATGTATTGCATGATCGCAATCCGGTCGCAGTGCGACTGAGCGACGGCTCTATTCGCAACGCCTATACGGTTCGCTTCTTGAACAAGCGCGCCTTCGATCGTGTAGTGGCACTCGACCTTGACGGGCCCAACAACGCGACGCTCCACGTTGTCGGCGCCGATTCCGTGACGCCCGACCGCCCCATGATCATTCTTGCTCGGGACACCACCACCGAATTGAGGCTTCTGGTAACAGCGCCGGCCGAAGAAAATCCGGAGAAGTCGATCCCGGTCAAATTTCGTGTCACCGATATCGGATTGGGTGAGGTTGCTTCGGCGACCGACAACTTCGTCTCTCCATGAGACATTGAGGAGTTACGCATGAATAGGCCGCTAGCTTCGCCGAAGCCGTTGACCGGACGCATTGTGCTTTTGACGCTGCTTGGGTTTTTCGGCGTGGTGTTTGCCGTGAATTTTCTGATGATGAAACTCGCCATCGACACCTTGCCGGGGACGGAGGTCGACAGCGCCTATAGCGCGAGTATCGGCTACGAGAAGGAGATCGTGGCCGCGCGCGATCAGAACACGCGCAACTGGCAGGTCGATGCCCATATTCAGCGCGGCCCGAATGGCGATGCGATGCTGCAGGTCGAGGCGCGCGACAGCGGCGGTGTACCGATATCGGGCCTGAAGTTTCAGGGGCGTCTCGAGCGCCCAATCGACCGCCGCGCCGATCGGCCGGTTGAGCTGGCGGAGGTCGGGATCGGCATTTATCGCGGGAGCACATCTCTGATCGCGGCGGGACAATGGGATCTGGTGATTGAGGGCGATGCCGCCGGAAGGCGCATGTTCTTGTCGAAAAATCGCGTGGTCTTGAACTAACAGGACCGCACCATGCAAGCGACGCGGGACTTTTCACATTATATAAAGGATCTGGGCGCAGGCGTGCAGCACATCGATCTGGCGGTCGAAGGTGTCAATTGCGCCGGTTGCATGTCCAAGATCGAACGCGGTCTGTCGGCGATGCCCGATGTCACGCTGGCGCGCGTCAACCTCACTGACCGCCGCGTCGCGCTGGAATGGAAGCAGGGCGCGCTCGATCCTGCCAACTTTATCGACCGGCTGGCCGAGCTTGGATACAAGGCCTATCCCTTCGAAACCGCCGATGCGGAAGCGGCGGAGAACGAGCAGTCGCGCTTTCTTTTGCGTTGCCTTGGCGTCGCGGGCTTCGCCACCATGAACGTGATGATGCTTTCGGTTCCGGTGTGGTCCGGCAACGTCAGCGATATGCTTCCCGTACAACGCGATTTTTTCCATTGGCTCTCGGCTCTGATCGCGTTGCCGGCCGCGGCTTACGCGGGACAGCCCTTCTTCCGGTCGGCCTACCGGGCGTTGCGAACGCGCAACGTCAATATGGACGTTCCGATCAGCCTCGGCGTTTTGCTTGCGCTCGGCATGTCGCTCGTTGAGACGTCGAACCATGCCGCGCACACTTATTTCGATGCGGCGATCATGCTGCTGACGTTTCTGTTGGTCGGCCGCTATCTCGATCAAAGCATGCGGCGACGAACGCGGGCGGTGGCCGGAAACCTTGCCGCACTGAAGGCGGAGACCGCCACCAAATTCATCGGCAACGGCGAGATTGCGGTCGTGCCGGTGGCCGCGATCGATCCCGGCGATATCGTCCTGTTGCGGCCGGGCGAGCGCTGCGCAGTCGATGGCACGGTGATCGACGGACGTTCCGAGATCGACCAAAGCCTCATTACCGGTGAGACCATCTACGCGCGGGCAGAATCCGGCACCGCGGTCTATGCAGGCTCCCTCAACATATCCGGCACCTTGCGCGTGCGGGTCTCGGCGGCGTCCGAAGGCACGCTGCTTTCGGAGGTCACGCGGCTGCTCGACAACGCCTTGCAGGCGCGTTCGCGCTACATACGCCTGGCGGACCGGGCATCTCGCCTTTATGCGCCAGTCGTGCATGTCACCGCGCTGCTAACGGTGCTGGGCTGGATTCTGTTTGGCGCAAGCTGGCACGATGCCATCGTCACCGGCATCGCCGTTCTCATCATTACATGTCCCTGTGCGCTGGGGCTTGCCATTCCGACCGTGCAGACGGTTGCCTCAGGTGCGATGTTCAAGGCCGGCGTCTTGCTCAATTCGGGTGATGCCATCGAACGTCTGGCCGACGTCGACCATGTGATCTTCGACAAAACGGGCACGCTGACCTTGCCTGACCTTGAGGTGGTGAACGCGGCTGACGTGCCGGAATTCGTGCTGGACATTGCCGGGCAGTTGGCACTTGCGAGCCATCATCCGGTTGCGGCCGCGGTGGCGCGGGCCTCCAACGTGAAGGCGCCGCTGATGGGTGCGACCGAAGAACCGGGGCAGGGGGTGCGCGGCATCGTTGGCGGGGTGGAGGTACGGCTTGGTCGTCCCTCGTTCTGTGGGCTGCAACAACGGGCGGCCGAACGCGCGAGCCTCGATCCTGAAGCTTCCGTCGTTGCCTTCAGTTTCGGCGAAGCGAAGTACGTATTTTCCGTCCGGCAGGCGTTGCGCGCCGACGCCGCCGCAATGGTCTCGGAACTGAAAAAACGCAACATCGCGGTTGAGATTCTCTCCGGCGATCGGGAGCCGGCAGTTCGGGCGGCCGCACAGGCGCTCGGGGTCGATGTATGGCGCGCGGGCGTGACGCCGGCCGACAAGATCGCGCGCATCGAGGAGTTGAAGGGCAGCGGGTACAAGGTGATGATGGTCGGCGACGGATTGAACGACGCGCCGGCGCTGGCCGCAGCCCACGTCTCGATATCGCCGATCTCGTCGGCGCATTTGAGCCAGGCGACGGCCGATCTGGTTTTCCTTGGAAAGCCGCTGGCGCCGGTCGTCGCGGCCATCGATTTCGCGCGCCAGGCGTTGTATTTGATGCGCCAAAATCTCTGGCTCGCGGTCGGCTATAACATCCTGGCGGTTCCGATCGCGATCAGCGGGGTGGTGACGCCCTTGATCGCGGCGGCGGCGATGTCCGGCTCCTCGAT
>DATGGY010000032.1:0-12211 GCA_035308285.1 Bradyrhizobium sp.
ATAGCGAACGACCCGACTGGCTTAGCAGACCCTCGAAACCAAAGCCAAAATCATTGTCACCGCGCGTGACCGCAGACTTTTTCACACAGTCCCCATCCGTCTCTCAACGGTTCGTTAAACCGACACACGCGCGTCATTTGCCGCTGACTATAAACCCCAGCGTGCAACCCAACCCTTTTGAGGGACCAGACGAGGGACAAGATGAGAAAAAAACTGCTTTCCACCGTTGCGATGTTTGGCGTCGCGACTGCAGTGGCCTGGAGCGCTCCAGTCGCCGCTGACGATCAGGCGAAGACCGCAACCCCGATCAAGCACCTGGTCGTGATCTTCCAAGAGAACCGGTCATTCGATCATTACTTCGGCACCTACCCGAATGCGCTGAATGTGGACGGTGAACCGACCTTCGTGGCCGCCAAGAATACGCCGACCGTGAACAACCTGTTGTCTAGTCCGACTTTGCTTGACAACAATCCGAACTTGAACCCCGCCAACGGCGCGGGCGCTTCCAACCCCTTCCGTCTCGATCGCACGCAGTTCAACACGGCCGACCAGAGCCATAACTACTCGAGAGAACAGCAGGCCTATGATAACGGCCTGAACGATCTCTTCCCCCTCGATGTAGGTAGGGGCACCACTGGCGGCGCCGGCGGATTCGGCACCACCGCTCAGGTGATGGGTTATTTCGACGGCAACACGGTCACGGCCTTGTGGAACTACGCTCAGAATTTCGCGATGAGTGACAATGCGTATACCGACACCTTTGGCCCATCGACCCCGGGACTCCTGAACATGTGGGCCGGCCAGACTAATGGCGCAACGTTCCCTGTGAATCCTTCGGGGCTCACGCCCGCGCAACTGCTGAGCCTCGGCATCGCGGTCCCGAGCAGCGATGGCAGCTTGACGCTGATCCAGGATATCGATCCAGCCGGCGACGTGTGCTCCAACCCGGCCCTCCAGGTCCGGATGACAGGCCAGAACGTCGGCGATCTGCTCAACAAGGCCAATATTACCTGGGGTTCGTTCGTGGGTGGTTTCGACCTGCAAACCGTCAACGCAAACGGCAGCACCGGTTGTAAGTTCAACAATCCCGGTCAAACCGGAGGTCGTAGTAACAAGTCCGAGTTTGGCGCCACTATCTCTGACTATGTTCCGCACCATATCTGGTTCGAGTACTTCGCGTCGACGGCGAACCCGACCCACGCCCCTCAGAGCTCGGTTCAGGCCATCGGTCATACCCTCATCCCTGGGACCAATACGAAGGACCCGGCCAACCACGCCTATGACCTGGATGTCTTCAAGACGGCGGTCCAGGCCGGCAATTTCCCGGCGGTCTCCTTCATCAAGATGGCAGCGTTCCAGGACGGTCACCCCGGCAATTCGGATCCGCTCGACGAGCAGACCGCACTGGTCAATCTGATCAACCTCCTCCAGCAGCAGCCGGAGTGGAAGAACACGGCCGTGATCGTCACCTATGACGACTCGGACGGTCAGTACGACCACGTCGCTCCGGCGATCACCAGCCCGTCGTTCTCGGCCGCCGATTTTGCGAACGGCACCGGCAACTGCGGCACGCCGGGTTCGGCTGAGCCAACCGGCCTCAGCGGTCAGCAGGTCGCGGGACGCTGCGGTCCAGGCTTCCGCATCCCCTTCGTGGTGATCTCGCCCTTCGCCAAGAAGAACTTCGTCAGCCACACCAAGATCACGCAGGCCTCCGTGACCAAGTTCATCGAGGATAACTGGCTGAACGGCGAGCGTCTCGGCGGCGGCTCCTTCGATGCCACGACGGGTTCGATCGTGGACATGTTCGATTTCCGTCAAGGCGAGAGCAAGCTCATCCTCGATCCGACCATGGGCACCGTCGTTTCGAGCATCCCGGCCAACTGAGCGAGTGAGAATGTACCGCCGCACATTGGTGTGGCTTCTCGGCGCCGGCCTTATGGCCGGCGCCGTCGTTGCGGCTGAACCGCAGCCCGGCGAAAACCCAAATCCGATTCATCTGGTCCGCCGCCCCGTCGCGCCGTTTTCGGCGATGGCAAAGCTCGGCCGGGAAATATTTTTTGACGCAAGCCTGTCGTCGTCCGGCGAGATGGCTTGCGCGTCGTGTCACAGTCCGGACCACGCCTATGGCCCGCCGAACGACCGACCCGTCATGCTCGGTGGTCCCGACTTGACGCTGCCGGGCGTGCGCGCCACTCCTTCGCTGACTTACCTGGAGCGGCAGCCGGAGTTCAGCATCGGTCCCGAGGACGAGACGAAAGAGAACGTCGACTTGGCGAAGCAGGCCGAGATCGGCAAGACCGCGGCACGCGCGGAGAAGACCGCGACGCAGACGGCGCAGAGCGCCAATAATATTGTGCCGCAAGGTGGTCTGTTCTGGGACGGCCGCGCCAATACCCTTCAGAGCCAGGCGGCAGGCCCTCTGCTCGATCCGCGCGAGATGGACGGCGGCAGCATCGAAATCATCGCCGAGAAACTGCGCCACGCGTCTTATGCCAGAAAATTTGCCGAATTGTTTGGCGAAAACATTTTTCAAAACACGAATCTGCTGGTGAGCGAGGCTATGTTCGCCATCGGCCGCTATCAGATCGAGGAGCCGAGCTTTCACCCCTATACCAGCAAGTACGATTACTGGCTGGAAGGAAAGGCCCGCCTCAGCGAGAGCGAAATGCGCGGCTATCGTTTGTTCAACGACCCGGACAAGGCCAATTGCGCCGGCTGCCATATTTCGCAGCCCAGCCGCGATGGATGGCCGCCGCTGTTTACCGATTTTCAGTACGAAGCCCTGGGTGCGCCTCGCAATCTGGCGCTCGCGGACACCAAGGACCCCGATTATTTCGATCTCGGGGTCTGTGGGCCGATTCGCCAAGACTTTGGCGACCAGACGCAGTTTTGCGGCATGTTCAAGACGCCGACCTTGCGCAACACCGCCGTGCGGCGCGTGTTCTTTCACAACGGGGTGTTCCAGACATTGCAGCAGGTGATGGATTTCTACAATTTCCGCGACACCAATCCGGAGAAGGTCTATCCGCTCGGAGCCGACGGGAAGGCGCAGAAATTCAATGACATTCCACCGAAATATTACGCCAATGTCGATGTGAGCGATCCGCCCTTCAACCGCCATTTGGGCGAGGCGCCGGCGATGACGGCGCAGGACGAAGCCGACATCATCGCCTTCCTGATGACGTTGACGGACGGCTACCAGCCGAAGCCCTAAAGCGGCTCCTGGGCGGCGGGCGATTTCGTCGAGCGCGCCGTCATCCCTGATCGTACTGATCCGGTCCCATCGCCCAGAGCCATTGGTCGTGGCCCGAGGCGAAGGTGCGATTGGTCTGCGCGGGGTTGCGGTTGACGAGCGGTCTCAGATACATCGGGTGAGTGGCGCTGCGCACCTCGTGTTCGACGGTGAACAGTGGCTTGCCGCTTGCAAGATCGACGATATCGCGAAAGCGGTACTGATACTGATTGTCCTCGCTGTAGATCAGGCCGCGCTCCGACAGCGCGCGATAGGGACCGGAAAAATTCGTGATGTAAATCTGCACGTGGTGGCCGTCATATTCGGCCTGCGGTTTGTCGGTTTCGCGAAACAACAGATGCTGGTGCTTGCATATCTTCACCGAAGCCACAGCGCCGTCGCCGTTCCTGAGTTCGGCCGGTATGCCCATGATCTTCGGATAGAATTCGCAAATGCCTTTGCCGGCGCCGAGGGGCACCTCGAACTCGACATAGGGGATTCCGAGTGTGATGCGCCCGAAGCGCGCGGCGTCCGGCTCGTAGCAGCGCACGCGATTGCCCCACGGGCAGGTCGCCTCGACATGGTCGTTGTGTTCGCGGTACGCGAACGCCGTTCCCTTCAATCTCTCTTTGACGGAGGCGAGCCGGTCTAGCAGTGCCTTGCGGCCGGAGATGACGAGCCCGGTATGTCCCCGCAGCACCTGCGCCCTTCCGCTCGGCAGATGAAATTGGCTCCTGCCGACATTGACCCACATATTGTCGTCGGATGTCATCAGATAGGGATCGCGGGTAAGCCCCAGTCCGGAGACATAGAACAACGTCGCCAGATGCTGGTCAGGCACCTGGACGTTGACATGTTCCAGATGGATCGAATTGCCGATATCCTCAGTGGCGCGGTCGAATTTTGGCTGCATGAAATTGGTCCCGGATGCGGATCGCGGCATCATAGTGCAGCGTGAGGGCTCACGCCAACACGCGGCGACCGCGGCACTGGCATGTCACCGTCGTTGACCCGAATGCGCTTAGGCGTGTCCCTGTCCCCACTTGACATGGGCTCTTGGGCAGACTGTGCTACTTGTTAATCGATTGATAAACAGCAGGGAACCTGTGCGCAGGCGTTGTGTAGCGATGCCGGGCTTGAACAACAATGGCCGTGCAGGGATGAAGTAGGGTTGGAGGACGTAAACGTGGATCAGATCGAGGTGGCCGTTGTCGGTACCGGCTGGTGCGGGGGTATTCGGGCGCAAGCATGCGCGGCGCAGCCGCTCGTGAGCGGCGTCCATATCGCCGAGACGAACCCCGCGCGGTTGCAGGAGGTCGCAAGCTCCATCGGCGTCAAATCGGCCACCGCCGATTACCACGCCTTGCTCGATCACAAGAATATCTCCGCCGTTTTCGTCTGTGCGACGCCCGAGACGACGCATTTTCCGATGGCGCGGGATTTTCTGCGCGCCGGAAAGCATGTGTTTCTCGAGAAGCCGATCGCGCTCGAGCTGGAGGAAGCCGATGAACTCATTTCGATCGCGCACACCAATGCGCTCAAATTCACCATCGGCTACTCGCAGCGCTTCAATCCGAAATTCGCCTATGTGAAGAAGTGCATCGCCGAGGGCACCATCGGCAAGCCGGTCAGCGCGCTGGTAAGCCGGCATATTTCGCGCAGCCTGGGGAAGAAAATCTCCGGCCGCGTGAAACTCTCGCCGGCCGCGATGGAATCGACGCACGATCTTGATTTCGTGCTCTGGTGTCTGGAGCCTGCCAAGCCGGTGCGCGTGTATTCACAGGTGAATTATGGCGCGATGCGCGAACAGACCGGGGGCGATATTCCCGATCTGCAATGGGTGACCGTGACCATGGACAGCGGCCTCACCTTCGTGGTCGGCGGCGGCTGGAGCCTGCCGCCCGGCTATCCCAATTTTTCCTCGACCTGGATCGAGATGATTGGCACCGAAGGCGCCCTGATGGTCGACGATACCCACCGCGACGTGATGCTCAACACCTTGAAGAATGGCGCGGTGTTCCCGATGTCGACGATGCCGGGCGAGCCGGTCGGCCACGTCTATGCCGGCCCGATGGCGTCCGAGACGGTGCATTTCGTTGAGGCGGTGGCGCTGGATCGTCCGGTGTTGGTGACGCCTGAGCAAGCCCGCCGCGTCATGGAGCTTTACATCGCCGCCGATCTATCGGCCGAGCTCAACGAGCCCGTGACGCTTCCGCTTGAGAACAAGCGGCCGGCGCGTGTCGCCGCGAAGGTTTAAGAGAATCTCGATTAAGGGTTGTTCACGACATGCCCGCGGATGTCACGGCTGCCAGTCGCCCCGCGGGCAAGCTTGCCGGCGTGAAGCGTACCAACATTCGCTGGTATGTGCTTTTGCTGATCAGCCTGATGTACATGATCACCTACATGGATCGCAGCAATATCTCCATTGCCGCGCCCGAAATCGCCAGGGAGTTCGGCTTTAGTAAAACGGAAGTAGCGCTGTTTTTCAGCGCCTTCGCGTGGGCCTATGCGGCAGGGCAGGTGCCGGGCGGCGGGCTTGCCGATTTCTTCGGGCCCAAACGCGTTCTTCTGGCGATCGTCCCGTTCTGGTCGCTGATGACCGCAGCCACGGCGTGGGCGTCGGGCGCGACGTCTTTTTTCTGGGTCCGTTTTGCCTTTGGCCTTGGGGAGGCCGGCGCGTTTCCGACCGCAAGCCGCGCCATGCAGCTCTGGTTTCCGAAATCCGAACGCGGCTTCGTGCAAGGGATGACCCATTGTTTCAGCCGCCTTGCGATTGCGATCACACCGCCAGTCGCGGTGATGATCATGAACGCGTGGGGCTGGCGCTGGGTGTTTTACAGCTTCGCGCTGATCGGCATCGTCTGGTCGGCCGCGTTTCTCTTGCTCTATCGCAATCGTCCCGAGGACGAGGCGCGCGTCAATGCCGAAGAACTCGCCCATATTCGAGGGCGGTCACCGGATGGAGAAATCGGCCCTGTCGCGACCCACGTTCGATCGGACGTTCCGTGGCGGGCGATTTTCACTTCGCCGAACATGTGGTTCATCGCGGCGGCCTATGGCTGCTTTTTTTATGGCGCTTATTTCTACGTGAGCTGGTTTCCGACTTATCTTCTGGAATTTCGGCATCTCTCGCTGAAGTCGATGGGCTATCTGGCGTCGTTGCCGTTGATCTCGGCGATGGTCGGCGATTTGGCCGGCGGGCTTCTGACCGATCGCGTGCTGCGCATCACCGGCAATTTGAGATTGGCGCGCCGTGTGGTTGCAGCCCCAGGTCTGTTTCTTGCCGCAATGCTCCTGATACCTGCCGCCACGACGCAGAGCGCGATCATCGCGATCCTGTGCCTGACGGCCTCGAATTTTTTTCTGGAATTGGTGCTCGGGCCGGCCTGGGCGGTGCCGATGGACGTCGGCGGAACGTCAAGCGGAACGGTAACGGCCGTCATGAACATGGTGGGCGCCGTCGGCGCCTCGATTTCCCCGCTGGTGTTCGGCTTTCTGGTCGAACGCGGTTCGTGGATTGCCCCGTTTTATGTCACCGCCGCGGTTCTGACCTCCGGCGCGCTGATCTGGATTTTCCTGATCGATCCCGAGAAATCCGTCGTCGATACCGGCTGCGTTCGCTGACTCCCTTCGCAAGCGGGCCAAGACCGGCGCGTCTCGCCGGTACTGGCGTTGCGGTTGGCTCTTGCTTAGTATCGACGCTTACAGGTGACGAACGGCGGGGATTTCCGATCGTTCAACAGATCGCCGGAATAAGGGGGAGTGAGATGCAAAGATCAGCCGTCATCTCTTTATGCCTGGGCTTGCTGGCTTGGCCCGCGGCAAGCTTCGCGCAGCAGCCCGAGAACATCGTGCTGGAAGGCAAGGATCTCAAGCAACTGACGCCCCACGTCTGGGCGATCTTCGGCAACCCCAATATCGGGATCGTGGTCGGCAGCAAAGGCACGTTGGTCGTCGATACCGGCCTTGGTAAGCGCAACGGCGCGACGGTCGATGCCGTCGTGGAGAAGTTGCGTAAGGGCGGCAAGCTTTATGTCGCCACCACTCATTTCCACCCGGAGCATGTCACCGGCCAGAGCGGCTTTCCCGCCGACGCGGTGGTGATCCGAAACAGTGCACAGCAAAAGGAGCTGGAGGAATCCGGCGTCGGCATGATCGATTTCTTCCGCTCGCGCTCGGAGGTCAACAAGGAGCTGTTGGTCGATGCCGGCATCGACAGGGCCGACATTCTCTTCGACAACGAGATGACGCTCGATCTCGGCGACGTTTCGGTACGGATGCTGTACTTCGGGCCCGCGCACACCAATGGCGATATCGTGTTTTTGGTTGAGCCGGAGAAGGCGATGATCTCCGGCGATTTGGTCCAGAACAAATTCACCATCTTGCCGATCGGAACCAAAACCACCTTCAAGAACTGGATCGCAGCGCTCGATCGCGCGGCGGAATTGAAGCCTGCGCTTATCCTTCCCGACCATAGCCCTCCCGGCGATGCCTCCATGTTCGCCGAGCAGCGGGCCTACATGCTCGATCTTCTGGCGCAGACGCAGGCCATCAAGGCCCAGGGCAAGAGCGTCGAGGACGCCGTCGGTACGGTCACCGCGGAGTTCAAGGCGAAATATCCGGGGTGGCTTCGTCAGCAAAATTTGACGAGAGCGATCACGCAGGCTTACAAAGAACCGCGGTAAGCCATTGTGGATTCTGTGAAAATTCGACCGCGCCCCGTCCATATCGGCGCCCCGTGGGCGTCGAGGTCTGTTCGCTTGCGAAATTGAAGCGCGTACCATTGGTCGGATTTGCCGACGATCCCATACGGATAATGCGGCATTGTCGAACGAGCAGCGCAGCCGTATTTCCCGCACCTGAAGACAAGCGGCGCCCGCCGTTTAGTTCAGCCAGTGAGGGAAGAACCCATGATCGACGTGGCCATCATTGTCGGCAGCACGCGGCCGGGCCGCCGCGCCGTGCCCATTGCCAACTGGGTTTTTGGCATCGCCAGCAAGCGCAGCGATGCGAGGTTCGAACTGGTCGATATCGAGGATTTCAAGTTGCCGTTCCTCGACGAGCCGATGCCGCCGATCATGGGAAAATACGCCCAGCCGCATACCAGAAGCTGGGCTGCGAAGATCGACTCCTTTGATGCGTTCGTCTTCATAACGCCCGAGTACAATCACGGGATTTCGGCGTCGCTGAAGAACGCCATCGATTTCCTCTACAGGGAATGGAACAACAAGGCGGCGGGTTTCGTCGGCTACGGCGCGGGCGACGGCGCCCGCGCGGTCGAGCAGCTACGGCTGGTGATGGCTGAAATGCAGGTCGCTACCGTGCGCGCACAAGTAGGGCTGACTCTCTACTCGGACTTCGAGAATTTCCACACGTTCAAGCCGGCGTCGACCCGCCAGGCCACCGTCACGGCGATGCTCGATCAGCTTGTCGCGTGGGGCGGAGCGCTGAGAGCCATGCGCGAGAAGCGGGGATTGGCGGCAGCTTGATCGCGAGATGCGGCTTTCCTTGCGCGACATCGGCCGGAACTCCGCGTCGTTGTTTTCAAGGAGAATAATACGGTACAGCAATGGAGACAGCATTATGCAAAGGTTGAATTCGGTCGATCCCGCCTCTGCCACCGGCAAAACCAAGGAACTTCTGGATATCGTCCAGCGAAGACACGGCCGCATTCCCAACATGGTGCGGTTGATGGCAAATTCTTCGGCGGCCCTTGACGGATATCTGAAACTTGCCGTGGCGCTCGCCGGTTCGACGCTCCCGGCGGAAGTCCGCGACTCGATCGCTGTTCTTGTGGCGGCAGACGGTGGGTCGGACTATACGCTCGCCATCGTTTCCGCGGTCGCGCGAAGGGACGGGCTCAACGATGACGACATCGCCGCTGCCCAACGCGCGCAGGCAAAAAATCCAAAAATTGTCGCAGCGCTTCGCTTCTCCGAAATTCTTCTCGAGCAACGCGGGCACGTCTCGTCATCGAACCTGGATGCCCTCATGGAAGCAGGTTTTACCGACGGCGAGGTTGCCGAAATCATCGCTACCATCGTGCTGAATATCTACAGGAACTACTTCAATCTTGTGGCCCGGCCCGAGATGGATTTCCCGGTCGTCAATCGTGTCGCAGCGGCCGGATAACAAGCCGGGTCGGATCGGCGAACCGTCCGGCCAAGGACGCACCGCGCTCGTGACCGGCGGCACCGACGGGATTGGCAAGGCAATCGCACGCGTACTTGCCATGGAGGGCGTCATTGTCATCGTCGTCGGCAGCGACGCCGAGAAGGGCGCAGCCGCGGTGAGCGATCTGCGCCGGGAATCCGGCAACGACCACATCGAGTTTCTCAGAGCCGATCTCAGCCTCATGCGCAATGTTGACGCGTTGGCAGTGAAGGTTTCGGAACGCTGGCCCCGGCTGCACTATCTCGTTCTTTGCGCAGGAGTCGTGCGTGGACGACGTACCCTGACGGCGGAAGGAATTGAAACCAATTTCGCCATCAACTATCTCAGCCGCTTTGCGTTGACTGAACGGCTGCTCGCGAACCTTGCGGCCGATGGACGCGCAGGCAAAGCAGCGAGAATCCTTGTCGTCAGCGGCGCCGCGCAAGACGGCACAATTCATTATGACGATGTGAATCTGACGGGCCGGTTCGGCGTCGTGCGTGCTGTCTCCCAGTTTTGCGAAGCGAATGACGTGTTCGCCCTCGAATTGGCGCGCCGCTTGGGCGCGGCTGCGCCATCGCCGTTCGTCACTGTCACCGTGCTGAAAGTTGGCGTCGTGCGAACTAATATCCGCTCCCAATTCCCGTTGTGGATGAAGCTGCTTGTGCCGTTGGTCGCTGACCCGTTTTTGTCCCAAACGCCGCAACAGATTGCCGCTTCCGCACGGCTTCTGCTGCTCGATGCGAAGTTTGAGGGCGTATCCGGCGCGATGTTCCGTCACATCAAACAATTCAAGGTGCTGCAAGCCGGGCGGCGCACGTCCGATCCGGCGGAGGGGAGGCGCTTATGGGCCCTCAGCGCGCAACTGGTCGCCCGAGCGCGAGCGGCGAGTGGCCTCTTTGACGTCTCTTGCGGCTAGGCCTTGGAGAGGCCGTCCGCCACCAGGCGATTCAGGCGGATCGCGAACGCGGCCGGATCCTCCGGCAGTTCGCCGTCAAGGATCTGCGCTTGCTCCAAGAGGAGGAAGGACAGATCGGCGGCGCGCTCCCCGGCCTGCGGGATCGCTGCGACCAGCGGATGGCGAAGGTTGATTTCGAGAATCGGCTTGGTTCCGACCCCGCGGTTTTGCCGGGCCAGCAGCCGCTCGAGTTCGCGGTCGGGGCCGTGGCTGCCGGCGACGAGGCATGAGGCGCTCGCGGTGAGCCGCTGTGAGGCGCGCACGTCGGAGACCCGATCGCCGAGATGGCTCTTGATCACGGCGATCACGGTTGCCTCATCGGCGGTCGAGGAGGTCTCTTCCTTCTTGCTGTCATCGAGCAGCCGGATCAGGCCGAAATCGACGTCGCCCTGGCTCAGCGACTTCAGCGGCTTGCCTTCAAAATCGAGAGGCGCTGAGGTCCAGAAGGCATCGACGGGATCGGTGAGGAGCAACACCTCGACGCCGCGGGCGGCCGCCGATTCGAGCTTGGGGTTGGACTTCAGCCTTTCGATGCTGTCGCCGACCAGGAAATAGATTTCGGTCTGGTTGGGTTTCAGCTCCGCGACGTATAGCTTCAGCGTGCGCTTGTCGCCCGCCGTCGTCGTGAACCGCGACAACGCCAACAGCTTCTCGCGCCGTTCAAAATCCTCATAGATGCCTTCCTTGATCACCGGACCAAATGCATCCCAGATCTTGGCGAAATCCTCCGGCTGTTTCTCGGCGAGCATTTCCAGTTCGCCGATCACGCGGCCCGTCACGGCCTTTCGGATTTGCGCCAGTTGCGGGTTGTTCTGGAGCATCTCGCGCGAGATGTTGAGCGGCAGATCTTCGCTGTCGATGACGCCGCGAATAAAGCGGAGATAGGCCGGCAGCAGGTCGGCATCGTCAGTGATGAAAACCCGGCGCACGTAAAGCTTCACCTTGCCCTTGCGCGCGGGGTCGAACAAGTCGAACGGTTTGGTGGCGGGCGCAAACAGCAAGACCACGTAGGAGTAACGCCCCTCCGCGCGATAATGCAGCGTCATCGCCGGCTCGTCGAATGCGACCGCAATCGACTTGTATGCCTGCGCATAGTCTTCAGGCTTGAGTTCGGATTTCGGCCGCTGCCACAGCGCGCTCGCCGAATTGATCTGCCGCGGTTCGCCTTCCTCGGGCACGAGCTCGATCGGGAATTGGATGTTGTCGGAATAGGCGCGGACCACGCGTTCGATTTCGAAAGGCTCGAGATATTTGGCTGCATCCGCCTTCAGATGCAAGGCGATTTCCGTCCCCCGCGCGGGAAGTGGAGCGCCATCATTGGCCGCAGGCGCGATCTCGAAGCCGGCGCCGCCCGACGACGACCACGTCCAGACATCCTCGGTGCCCGCCCTGCGGCTGGTCACGACGATGCGTTCGGCGACCATGAAGGCGGAATAGAAGCCGACTCCGAACTGGCCAATAAGGCCGGCGCCATCCTTGGCCTCCTTGAGACGCGAAACGAAGGATTTGGTGCCGGAGCGGGCGATGGTCCCGAGATTGTCGATCAGCTCCTGCCGGTCCATCCCGATGCCGGTATCGGCTATCGTCAGCGTGTTGCTCTTCTTGCTTGGGATGATGCGGATTTTCGGTACCTCGCCGTCGCCGATCAGCGCCGGATTGGCGATCGCCTCATAGCGCAGCTTGTCGCAGGCGTCGGACGCGTTTGAAATCAGCTCGCGAATGGCAATCTCGCGGCTCTGGTACAGCGAGTGCGAAAGGAGATGGAGGAGTTACTTGATCTCGGCCTGGAACGTGAATTCCTGGCGTTCCGATACAGTGGACATGGGCGAACCTCGATATTCGATAGCCAGCGACACACGCTTTCGGCG
>DATGGY010000033.1:0-10288 GCA_035308285.1 Bradyrhizobium sp.
AGCCCCAGAACGAATAATGTGATCAAGGTAATGACGATCAAGAGCCCATCGTGAAACGCGGTGATGTCTTCCATCACCGGGGAGCCGGCTCCCTGCAGCTTGTATTCCCACGGCGCCGGCTGGCCGAGTTCCGCCGACGCCTCCCCGCCGGTCACAAGCGCCACGCCTGCCACCATCACCCCCAGCAACCGCCGGCCCATTTGGCCCTTCGACATCTTCATGCCGCTCGCGCTCCCTGTCCCCGAACCAGCACGTGGCGGCCTTCGATACGGACCTTACAAGTGCGTCACGTACAGTTGTTTTCTTAAAGAAGTATATTTGACTCTGTTTAAGATGCAAGCCTCGTTTTGACGATGTACCGGTTCTGGCTATCGGTGATGCTATCGACTGGCAATGCAAACGTAATCCGGTCACTGCACATCAGGCTCGACAAGCTCGACGGCATGGAGCCGCATATGTAAGTGCGAACGCTGGATAAAACTGTTCGGCGATACATGCGGCGAGTTGTTTGAAGAACCGGTTGCCGAAGCGTTTCGCGCAAAGACAACGCGCATCGCCGAGAGCCGGGCTGCAAGATCTTTCTCTGATTGAACAAGAGATGACGGTGCGGTCATATGTTCGGCCTTTAAGCAAAGCACCAAGCCGCTGGCCACGATGATGTCCGCGGAACCAATCGCCCGTCAATTTCCCGCGCTCGAAGTGCAGTGGGTCAGAGGGTTTGATCGCGGTCGGGAATGTCGTCACTCGGGTTCATCCAGATTTGCACCTTGCCTCCTCGGCAGCTTTTGCTTCTGCCGGAGAGCGATGAGAAGACCGACACCTGGAAATGCTCATGAGACGCAACCATACTCAAGTTCAAAAACTTTGCCCCCTTGAACCGCAGGCGCGAGACCGCCCGAGCGTTTGGGAAATGCGTCGTCCTTGACGGTCGGGTGTTCATTCGGCAGGATAAGCGGCTATCTGAGCTATGGCCCTGCTTGGGCCTTCGGAACTTGCGTGACCGGAACTGAACTAACAATGGAAAACTTGCAGTCTGATAACGTGCTGACCGATAGCGCAGCGGCGCCGGAGCTGGATCGCGCCCGCGGTCGGGCGTCTTTGGTCGATCCGTTCGGGCGGGCGATTTCCTATCTGCGCGTCTCCGTGACCGATCGCTGCGATTTCCGCTGCGTCTACTGCATGGCGGAGAACATGACCTTCCTGCCGAAGGCCGGCGTGCTCACGCTCGAAGAGCTCGATCGGCTGTGCTCTGCGTTCATTGAGCGCGGCGTGCGAAAGCTTCGCCTCACCGGCGGAGAGCCATTAGTCCGCCGCGGAATCATGACGCTCTTCTCCTCCCTGTCGCGCTACTTGCGCTCCGGCGACCTCGACGAGCTGACGCTCACAACCAACGGCTCGCAGCTCGGCAAATATGCGCAAGAGATCAGGGCGTATGGCGTACGTCGGCTCAACGTGTCGCTCGATACTCTCGATGCCGAAAAATTCCGCGCCGTTACCCGTTGGGGATCGCTCATTCAGGTCCTCGCCGGCATCGACGCCGCGCAGGAAGCGGGCCTTAAGATCAAGATCAACGCGGTGGCGCTCAAGGGCGTCAACGACGACGAGTTCCCGCGTCTGATCGAGTGGGCGCACGGACGCGGCATGGATTTGACCCTGATCGAGGTGATGCCGCTCGGCGAGATCGGTGGGGCCCGGCCCGATCAATATCTGCCGCTGTCGATAGTGCGGGCGCGGCTCGCCGAGCGCTACACGCTCGAAGACCTCGACTACCGTAGCGGCGGCCCCGCGCGCTACGTGCGCGTTGCCGAGACCGGCGGAATGCTCGGTTTCATCACGCCGATGACCCACAATTTCTGCGAATCGTGCAACCGCGTGCGCGTCACCTGCACCGGTACGCTCTACATGTGCCTCGGCCAGGAGGATGCGGCCGACCTGCGCAAGCCGCTGCGCGCGTCCGAGAGCAACGATCTCCTCTTCGCCGCCATCGACGAGGCGATTTCGCGCAAGCCCAAGGGCCACGATTTTATCATCGACCGCCGCCACAAGCGCCCGGCGCTGGCGCGGCATATGAGCGTAACCGGCGGCTAACCCGAGCGGCGGCATCGCCGCAGGGGTGCCCCCCGTGGGCGCCCAAGGCGAATGCTGCCTTAACTCACTTTAAATGCGCTGCCCGGACAGAAACCGCAAATGCTTTCTTGCACAGCATTGGTTTGCCATTAGCCGCCATGGCGCAGCCGCATGTCATAGTCGCCTGTGGCCGTCGACGCACGCTGGAACCGTGTGCACAGGAATTTGCGCCCTCGCCTCACTCGGCTCCCATCAGTGAAACGAACCGATCGTGCTGAACTGTCAGGCCCAAATTATAAGTGATCGCCGCGTTCGACCGACTTGGGAGTAGCAGTCATGCCTCGCATGATCAACGCGACGGCCTACGCGTTGGCGCTGACTGACGCCATTGTCGCGACAGGCTTATCAGGCGATCTTGAGAAATCGATCTGCCGTGATAAACGGCGCGCGCCACTACAGTCGAACCTAGTACGGCGTTTCCAAATTCGTGCCGGCGTATGAACGGATGATGCGGCAGATACGCTCGGACCATGTCGTTGTATTTCCCCATGTCGGCAAGCGGGAGCGCTACCCGGCCGGTGCCCTCCAGGGGCTTCGACTCGACATACTGCGCGAGGAGCGCCATTTGCTCTTCGGCGTCATAGACTTCATCCGGCAGCGTTGATTCGCATTGCGCGCTCAGTAGTTTCCACAATTTGGCCTGTTCGCGGCTCAGTATCTCGTACAAAACCGCCTCGATTACGCCCCATGCCTCGCGGCCACCGTGTGATTTGAGGTTGTTAGTGACAGTGATGAAATCATCGATCTCGGCCAAGATGGATCCTACCGCCGCAAGCACCGGGGCGTAGCCGGCGAACACCCTGCCTTGCTCGTTCTGCCACAGCTCTCCCGCGGCCAAACCAAGCGTGTGCTCGATTGCGTCAAAGTAGGTGGCTATGAGATCTCGAGCGGGTTCGGGGTGTTGCAGATATTGCGAGCCGGGCTTGGCAGCCCTCGCGGCATACGCATGGATTAGCTCGCAGGCTCCCTCCTTGTCGAAGAACTCGACTTTGGCCGTGGCGCGTGTAATTCCCGGCGCTGTGAGTTCAATCCGCCGCCGCGCCAACTCGATCGACTCGAACCTCGCCAAGAAGACCAGCTTGGGCCGCGAGGTGACGTTTCGGTTACTCAGCAAAAGTTCGGCGGTGGTTACGAGAAAACACTCAATTCCCGTCTCGTCCGACAACAACCTTCCTTCGTCGAGAGCGTCTATGATCACTGGAATCTTGCCCTCATGGAACGCGGCTACCGGATCGCTTTTGTCGGCGGCCTCCAGATCGGTCAACAGAGCGTAGAGAGATTCGGTCGAAACAGGGACTTTAGACAGGTCGAGGATCGGCGCCTTAAGTGTCGCCGACACCTGTCTTGCCAACGTGCTCTTACCAACCGCCGCAGACGCTTCGATGAAAATGATCTCCTTCTGGATGACCGATGGGTCCTTCCCCAGAATATCCAGTCTTGGCGCTACGAATGGACTTGGCGGCTCCGCGATGAAGAGGCGTCCCGTCTGGCCAACCTTTGGGAAATGGACGGGGCGGCTCAACACGTTAACAAGTACGTTCAGCGCAATTTCCGACATAAATGGCCTCTTCGGGCGAAGGCGGCACGTTTACAATTCCGGGGCCTCTGGTTCAATGGGTATTGGCTTCACCATCGATTGACGTTCGTCACACGCGATACGTTCGAAAATCAGCCGCAGATCGCGCACCCAGCTCAGGCAGCAACTTGGCGATGTTGGCGGGCGATGCTCCGCGCTTCATCGCGCGTGAGCAGCTTCGCCGCCGAGCGCCGGTGGGTTCATCCTCGAAACAGACATCGGCGAGCGCCTGACCGTTGGCGTTGCGGACGATGAAACGGGCTTCCGTCTCATCGACCGCCCAAGGCGGCGGAAGCCACGCGATTTCACTTCGGGCGGCATTCGACTTTCTTCGGCATCAGCGCAAGACTGAGTGCGATGGCGACGCCGGTCCCATCAGCGCCGGCGGCAGCCGTTCCGGGCTCAGCGGTGACGTAGCGCCAGGTCAATCTATTTCAATGCTGACAGCGGACGTCGGTAAGAGTCGCAGCCTCGCCAGCGTGGGTATGACGAATGGTCGGGGAGGGGACGCGGCCAATCCGAACGCGACCGATCGGAATCCGTTCAATTCGAGAAAATATGCGACCAAGCATCCATTTTGGCGCGAAGCGATACGATCGAAAATGGCCACACCGCGTCGATCCGCGGCAACGCAGCAGATTTGGTCGCTTTTGGGTGAGCGAAGCGGACATTGATCGGTCTGCAATTACCGGACCGGATTTTTGAGTACGCGCCCAACAACCTATGTCATACTAAGCCATGGCAAAGGGTTGGAAGATCAGCACCGTGAGGCTTGGCAGAGGCGGCCGTGCAACGCGCCAGGAACTATTCCTCGTCGCCATTTCCGACAAAGTCGAGGCGGTCCGAGCGGTCCAAGCGTGCCTTCCCGATGCGGAAGTTAAGATAGATTCGGAAGCCAGTCCGGATATCCTTGCGGAATATCAGGTCAGCGACGGCGAAATGTTCGTGCTCCCGGAGTGATCGTGACTGCCGAGAAGGAGCACCGTCGCGTCGCGGCCGGGAGATCGGTGATTGGCGACAATGTGGACGTGCGGGAAGCCTGGGAGCGGGAAGCGCCGTGAAGATAATTGCCACGATAATAATTTCGTATCTAGTCGGCGGCGCCTATTATGTTTGGAGCGATCTTCGCCAACCCCTCTACAACAAGCCGGGCTATATCCGTTCCGGGCGCTGGTCCGCCGTTGCGTATGTTCTCCTTGCTTGGTTGCCTGGTGGCATATGGGTGCTGAAATGTGCGGGCTATCGCTCAATCCAAGGCCGACAGGTAATCAGGTCATTAGCCGCTTTTGCTATCGCGTTGCTAGTCGGAGTGGTGCTCTAATCCGGCGCCAGCGCCTCTACACGTGAGAGCACCAACGGTGAACGGAACGACCGCGGCTGGTGCGCCGAACTCGAGTAGGCGGCCAGTCAGGTCGAACTTGGGCGCACGGCAAGGACGACCAGCAGCGAGATTGCGGTTGCCCTGTGGTCGGCCCGACCTTCAGATCGCTTCCCCCAATTGATGGCCTGACAGAGACCGCATTCGTGGCGCAAAACCCCGCCGGCAGCGGTCGGCATCAGCCGCACCGTTGCATGATAAACATGTATTTGATATGCATGTGTTGGCCGCGCCGCGTCGGCATCGCCAAAACGGGCGTTGACCGGGAAGATCGAGGAGCCGAGAAAACCGCTACCATCGACCCGACGTTCGGGTTCATCCGGGGAATCCAGGGTTTCCTTGGCCCTCCGCTACCGCTGGGAGTGATTCAGTAATGGATTCATTTCGGATCAACAAGATTCTCGGCCTGATGCTGGGAACCGCACTGTTTCTGCAAACGATACATCTCGTCGACGCGACGTTCATCCCGGGCAAGGCAGCGAAACCGAGCTCTGAAGCTGCCGTCAAGGAGGAGCAGCCGGCGGCCGCTGGTGGGCAGCCGCTCGACAGCCTGCTTGCCAGCGCCTCCGCCGAACGCGGCGCGCTGGTCGCCAAGCAGTGTCAGATTTGCCACAACGTCGAGGAAGGCCAAGGCCCCAAGATCGGGCCCAACCTCTACGGCGTCGTCGATCGACCGGTCGCTTCGGAATCGGGCTTTAACTACACCGCCGCCTTGAAGGCCAAGGGCGGCAAATGGACCTTCGCCGCGCTCAACAAATGGCTGACCGATCCGCGCGCCGACGTTCGCGGCACGTCCATGTCCTTCGCCGGCCTGCCGCGCGAGAAGCAGCGCGCCGACGTGATCGCCTATCTCGATACGCTCTCGAAGAATCCAGTCCCGCTGCCGAAGGTCGCCGGTAAAGGCCAATAGCTCTCCGGTCGGTAACTGATGAGCAACGGCAAGAACGGTTCACAGAATATGTACGGCGCATGGCGCTCACGAGCACCGCGCTCGCGTTTGTCGTCGCCGCCGGTCTGGCGGTTCCCCGCTAAATGTCATCGGCCCGCCGGGAAAAACCTGCCCCTATGATCGATCAGACGAACTACCCCGTGAATTACCGCGCCTATTTCACCGAGGCGCTCGACCGGCTGCATTCGGAGCGGCGCTATCGCGTGTTCGCCGACCTGGAACGCATCGCCGGGCGCTTTCCGCACGCTACCTGGCATTCGCCGGCCGGGCCGAAGAACGTCGTGATCTGGTGCTCGAACGACTACCTCGGCATGGGCCAGCATCCGAAAGTCATCGGCGCCATGGTGGAGACCGCGACCCGGATGGGCACCGGCGCCGGCGGCACCCGCAACATCGCTGGCAACAATCATCCGCTGGTCGAGCTGGAGCGCGAGCTTGCCGATTTGCACCGCAAGGAGGCCGCATTGGTCTTTACCTCCGGTTATGTTTCCAACGAGACCGGCATCTCCACGCTGGCGCGGCTGATGCCGAACTGCCTTATTCTGTCGGACGCCTGGAACCACAATTCGATGATCGAGGGCGTGCGCCAGGCGCACTGCGAGAAGCAGATTTTCCGACACAACGACATGGCGCATCTGCAAGACTTGCTCGCGGCGGCCGCTCCCATGCGGCCGAAGCTCATCGTGTTCGAGAGCCTCTATTCGATGGACGGCGACGTCGCGCACGTGAATGCCATCTGCGATCTCGCCGAGCAGTACGGCGCCATGACCTATGTGGACGAGGTGCACGCGGTCGGCATGTACGGGCCGCGCGGGGGTGGCATCGCCGAGCGCGACGGCGCGACAGGGCGCATCGACGTGATCGAAGGCACGCTCGCCAAGGCGTTCGGCTGCCTCGGCGGCTATATCGCCGCCTCATCCGCGCTGATTGACGCCGTGCGCTCCTATGCGCCCGGCTTCATCTTCACTACGGCGCTGCCGCCGTCGGTCTGCGCCGCGGCGACAGCCGCTATCCGGCACCTGAAATCCTCAAGCTGGGAGCGCGAACGGCATCAGAATCGCGCCGCGCGCACCAAGGCCGTGCTTTCCGCCGCGCGGCTGCCGGTGATGTTGAGCCCGACCCACATCGTTCCGGTCTTTGTCGGCGATTCCGAGCGCTGCAAACAGGCGAGCGATCTGCTCATCGCCGACCACGGTGTCTATATCCAGCCGATCAACTACCCGACGGTGCCCAAGGGCACCGAGCGGCTGCGCATCACGCCGAGTCCTTATCACGACGACGCGCTCATTGACGCGCTTGCCGAAGCGCTGGTCGATGTGTGGCGGCGGTTGCGTCTACCGTTCAAACCGAGCGCGCTGGTGGCGGAGTGACCGCGTCCACCCCCACACCTCTCCGGCTATCTCCACCACCATCCGAAGCTTCGCCCGTTGCTCGTCCTCGGCCAATATTGCTTTACTCGGTCGAGGCAAAACCGCATTGCGGCAACAGGCCAGAACCGGTCAAGCGCCACATATCTGGTCGCCTCGTCGATCCGCCGTCGTCCTTATCTTTCGATATTGCCCGACTTCGTCGCAATCAGGTGTGCGGTGCTAGGTCAAGTGAAAGCGATCAAGGCCATCAACACTTGTCCCGAGCGATGCGCGCTTAATCCTCTTGCGCACCCTCCAGGTCTTTCACTTTGAGGCCGTGTTCGATGAAAAAGCGGTATTGCGCAAAATTGTCCTCGTAGAAAGCTTTGTCCTCCACTGGCCCGACAACCTCAAAGGCGTACTCATAAAACTCGCCGGATCGGGACTTGTTTTTAGACGAGGCCATTTCCAAAATCACGCCAAAAGACGGGGCACGCAGGACCTTTAATTGACCGATCAGCTTGGTTGCCACCTTGGTGGCTTTCCGCTGCAATGTCACCACCGCAGGCGACAAATCTTGTCGATCCGGAAATGAACATACGATCGAATACATGCGCGCAGCTGCAGGCGGAGAATTAGGATCGTTCGGATTATAGCTGCCCCGTTTATTAAGACCCGATGCTGCCACCGTGCGGGCAGTGCGCCACTTCACTTGGTGACCGCTCTTGAGCTTAACCGTAAACTCGGAATCGGCGGGCATCCAATGTTTGCCGTCGTCGGCGCGAGCAAGAATGCCACCGCCCGCCTCCTGCGGACGCCACAGAATAAAGCGCCAGTCGATGTAAATCGGGCAAATGCGAACGGTCGATCCGATGGGTTCGTCGATCAGACAGTGCCAAAACCCGCCCTGCTTGGCGTTGTTGAATTCAGAAAGCTCGGGCGACGATGCCTGAAGCAGTTTCAGTCGCGGCACTTCTACGTCGCCAAGGCTGCCCGCATGATCCTGCAGGAACGCGGGCAACCGCGTCTTAGCCATGATGCTCTCCTGGCCGTGGGGACGAATTGACTACCGTACATGATTGAGGATTCCACGCTGGGATTCAACGTGATTGATGCATTGCCGACTGATTCGGAGGGTCGGCATGTCAACTACAATGACGGAACTGGATCGGCAGGCGGCGGTCGCCGTGTTCCCGCGCGTCGCTGCCGCGTCGCGGCGCCAAGGGCGTAACGATCGGCTGTTTCTGGATGCGCTGCATCATCACCTCGCGGGCGCTGCCGAAGCGCTTCGGCAAATGGAACGGCGTGTGGAGGCGGCTCGAGCTTGCGGATGTTCGGTTCCACCGCGGTTCGATCCCGTGTCTCGCCCATCTTCTGCTGTTCGATTTGCTAATAAGTAGCTGAGCGGGAATTGCAATCTGTACAGCGCACCAGCCTGTCGGTGCGCTCACGCGCCGAGAATATCCAAGTGCTGCCGGGCCTCGAGCTCAGCCATGGTCTCGGCGCTGATCATGCCTCGGCCGGCGTTTGCTTAGTCAGGAATATTGCTTCTCATTGGCGCATCAACTCAGCCGGCGTGATCCTTGATGATCGTTGTTGATAGGATGCGGGTTATAATAAGATGCGATAAAAATACGTATTTGTCCTTGAAGTTTCCAAATCATTCGTCTAGCGTTTATTTACCGCCGCCGATCATGTGGATCTGAGAACGACGGATAACGACGGATCATGAGAGGGAAGCGTCTGTAGTCCAGCATTAACTGCCGCCTCCCGCGATCATGTGGATCTGAGGACGAGGGAACATGAGCGAGAAGCCCCTTGCGTCATGGCGATTACTGTCAATTGTTGCACTAGCGACGATTGTTGCCATATGGGCCGCGCTGCCGGCCGTGGTGAACGCTGCCGGAACCGATGCGGAGTCGGGCAGACAATTATTCCAGGAAAAAACTTGCGTCGCCTGTCACACCATTGGCAAGGGCCCTCTCGTTGGCCCCGACCTGCAGGGCGTCACCGCGAGGCGTCCGCGCGAATGGCTGGAGCAATGGATCGAAGCACCAGATGCAATGCTCGCCAAGAAAGACCCGTATGCCATCAGCTTGCTTCACCAGTTCCACGACGTAGAGATGCCCAACGTGGGGCTCAGCAAGTCCGACGTCAACGCCATCCTCGCTTATCTGGAAACTGCCGCGTCGGGTGCAGCGGCGCAGCCCTCTGCGTCGGCAGCCGAGGCCACGGGCGCGCCCGCCGTCCAGGGTGACCCCGAGATCGGCAAAGACCTGTTCACTGGCGTAGTGCGCTTTCAAAACGGCGGGCCGCCGTGCATGGCCTGTCATAGCACCGGCGGCATCGGAGCCCTGGGCGGCGGGGCGCTTGGGCCCGATTTGACCACAATCGTCGCGCGCTTCGGCGGAGCAGCCGCGGTCGACGCCTTCGTCGCCGGCACGCCCACGCCCACCATGAAAGCCGTATGGTCGAAGCACCCGCTGACCACCGAAGAGCGCGCGAGCGTGGTCGCCTTTATCGCCCAGGCGGGGCTGAGCCAACGCCCGGCGCAAGCGATATGGCAACTCGCGGGTCTGACTGTGCTGGGCGCTGTGATCCTGTTTGCGGCCGCGGGCTTCAGATGGCGGAACCGGCTAAAATTCGGGGTACGGCATCCGATGATGGCCAGACCTACCACCGGGCATTCGGGTCCGTATCACGGCGGTTGGTTTAATGGTCCGTTCCACGACGGCTGGAAGGCCAGCTTTAATGTGAGCGACAAAGATAGGCCTCGCGGCCCCGCGAACGCACCTAGGAAAGACGCTGATAGGAGGCGCTGATGAGCTGGATACTGGACCTAGTCAATCCGCAGGAGCGCAAGTGGGAAGAGTTCTACCGCAACCGCTGGTCGCACGACAACGTCATAC
>DATGGY010000034.1:0-8800 GCA_035308285.1 Bradyrhizobium sp.
AGCCCCAGAACGAATAATGTGATCAAGGTAATGACGATCAAGAGCCCATCGTGAAACGCGGTGATGTCTTCCATCACCGGGGAGCCGGCTCCCTGCAGCTTGTATTCCCACGGCGCCGGCTGGCCGAGTTCCGCCGACGCCACCCCGCCGGTCACAAGCGCCACGCCTGCCACCATCACCCCCAGCAACCGCCGGCCCATTTGGCCCTTCGACATCTTCATGCCGCTCGCGCTCCCTTGATAAATTCCCTTAAGCATTCCGCCGGACGGCGAAGCATGCTGTACGATCCGCCCCCTGACAAACGGCCTTGGCATGTACTTTAGAAGTACCCTTTGGAAGTACCTGGGCCAGATCGCTGGAACGCGTCGAAATCCAGCCTCTCAAATCATAATTCCAAGGGCATCGCAATGCAGTAGTGGGGCGCGCAGCCACGCATCACCGGCTATTCTGCGGATGTCACATTTTCCGTAAGAATCAAGCAAAAGCACAGGGTTTGCGGCCCGGCGCGGCTTGACAGGCCGATTACCCGATGTAGGCACAGGCGAGCCGCTCCCCAGGGGCCCGATTCGCGACCTCAAGAAATCGGCCCGTGCCGGTGCGAAACCGCCTTCAAGGCGCCGTCATTGCCGCATCAGTCCACTTTCGGACTGGTTATGCCTAGGAAATATCAAGGGATCGACCCTGATGGGGCCTTCGAAACACAAGGCGGGGACCGCCGCCAACCGTCATCATCCATCCGGCATGCACTGGCGGGGCTTTGCTCTCGCCATGCCGTTCTGGCTCGGCCTCACGGCGGTCGCCGGCGCCCAAGGCGCGGTGCGCTCGGTGCATGGCGACTGGCAAATCCGCTGCGACACCCCGCCGGGCGCGCAAGGCGAGCAATGCGCCCTGATCCAAAGCGTGGTAGCTGAAGACCGGTCCAACGCCGGCCTCACCGTCATCGTGCTCAAGACCGCCGACCAGAAGAGCAAGCTGATGCGGGTGGTGGCGCCGCTCGGCGTGCTGTTGCCCTCCGGGCTCGGGTTGAAACTCGACAATGTCGATGTCGGCCGCGCCGGCTTCGTCCGCTGCCTGCCCAATGGCTGCGTGGCGGAAGTGGTGATGGACGACAAGCTCTTGGGGCAACTTCGTTCCGCCAAGACTGCGACCTTCATCATCTTCGAGACCCCCGAAGAGGGCATCGGGTTCCCGCTCAGTCTGAACGGGCTTGGGGAAGGATATGACAAGTTGCCGTGAGGCAAATCGCCTCGCCTCGTCCGTCAGGCCTCCCCTTTCCTGGCAGGCGTGATCATCTTGAAAACGCTATCGTTCGGCAAGCCACGTCGCGAACCGGGCCCATAACCACAGGTTACAGTGATGTAAGGCGACGATTCCGCTGGTTTTTGCTTAACTCGCCAGAGCCGACCGTTACGTGGCTCGCGGTGATGGTCCCGCCGACGGAGCGACAAGAAAATTTGGAGTACGCATGACCCCCACAACCTCGCTTCTCGACCGTACCAATCTCGACCGCGATTCCGTGCGCCATCAGCTCGCGCGCGGGCTTTCCGGCGCCGACGACGGCGAGCTGTTCCTGGAATATGCGCAGAGCGAAGCGCTGATGTTCGACAATGGAAGACTGAAGCAGGCCACTTATGACACCTCGCAAGGTTTTGGGCTTCGCGCGGTCAAGGATGACGCGGTCGGCTATGCGCATTCTTCCGACGTTTCGCTGCCGGCGTTGATCCGCGCTGCGGACGCGGTCGCTGCCGTCCGCGGCGGCTATTCCGGAACCTTCGCAGGCGCCCCTGCGCACACCAATGTGCGGCTCTATGGCGACGAAAATCCGCTTGATGCGCCGGGCTTCGAATCCAAGGTCAAGCTGCTCGCCGAAATCGACGCCTATGTCCGCGACAAGGACCCGCGGGTGCGTCAGGTCACCGTCAGCCTCGGCGCCACCTGGCAGGTGGTCGAGATCCTGCGTCCCGATGGCGAGAGCTATCGCGACATCCGCCCGCTGGTGCGGGTCAACATCTCCGTGGTCGCGGGCCAGGGCGATCGCCAGGAAAGCGGCAGCAAGGGATATGGCGGCCGCGAGGGCTATGCCCGCTTCATCGAGACCAAATCGTGGCGCGAGGCGGCCGATGGCGCGATCCGCGAGGCGCTGGTCAATCTCGAATCGGTTCCGGCGCCCGCCGGTGAAATGGACGTCGTGCTCGGGGCCGGCTGGCCCGGCGTGATGCTGCACGAAGCGGTCGGCCACGGGCTCGAGGGCGATTTCAACCGCAAGAAGACTTCGGCTTTCGCAGGCCTGATGGGTCAGCAGGTGGCGGCCAAGGGCGTTACCGTGGTCGATGACGGCACCATGGCTTCCCGGCGCGGCTCGCTGTCGATCGACGACGAGGGCACGCCGACCAACCGCACCGTGTTGATCGAGGACGGCATTCTCGTCGGCTACATGCAGGACCGCCAGAACGCGCGGCTGATGAACATGAAGCCGACCGGCAACGGTCGCCGCCAAAGCTATTCCCATGTGCCGATGCCGCGCATGACCAACACTTACATGCTGGCAGGCGGCCGCGACCCGGCCGAAATTCTCAGCTCCGTCAAGAGCGGCATCTACGCCGCCAATTTCGGCGGCGGCCAGGTCGACATCACCTCGGGCAAATACGTGTTCCAGTGCACCGAGGCCTACCGAATCGAGAACGGCAAGGTCGGCGCGCCGCTCAAGGGCGCGATGCTGATCGGCAACGGACCGACCGACCTGCACCGCATCACCATGATCGGCAACGATCTCGCGCTCGATACCGGCATCGGCACCTGCGGCAAGAATGGCCAGGGCGTGCCGGTCGGCGTCGGTCAGCCGACGCTGCGGATGGAACGCATTACGGTCGGAGGAACCGGCGGATGAGCATCAAGCGGGAGGCCGTGGCCGCCAAGGCGCGCAACTGGGGCGTTCAACTTCTGCAATTTGCCGGCGCGGTGCTGATTGTGTTCCTGGCGAAAGGCGCGATTGCCGAACCTTTCTACGTGCCGTCCGGCTCCATGGAGCCGACGCTCCTGATCGGCGATGCCTTGCTGGCGTCGAAATATCCTTACGGCTACGGCACCGCCTCGCTGCCGATACAGATCAATCTGCCGGAGAGCGGGCGCGTGTTCGGCGAGCCGCCCAAGCGCGGCGACGTCGTGGTATTTCGCTGGCCCGGCGACCCGTCGCAGGCCTGGGTCAAGCGCGTCGTCGGTCTGCCCGGCGACCGCATCCAGATGCGGCAAGGCCAGCTCTTCGTCAACGACCGCGCCGCCTCGCTCAAGGCGGACGGGATCGGCGAAGCCGAGGACGACAACGGCCGACTGCAAGGCGCCTTTCGTTTCATCGAGACTTTGCCGGGCGGCGTCAGCCACGCAATCTTCAAGATTCGCGACAACGGCCGGCTCGACAATACGGCTGAAGTCACCGTGCCGCCGGGACATTTGTTCGTGATGGGCGACAACCGCGACAACTCCGCCGACAGCCGCGTTCCCTTGCGCGAAGGCGGCGTCGGAATGTTGCCGATCGACAATCTGATCGGCCGCGCCGACGCCGTGATCGGCTCCTGGGATCTCGGCATGCGCAGCCAGCCGGTGTGGACTTGGCTGTCCGGTTTCCGGCTTGCGCGGTTCTTTACCTCGGTGCATTGAACGCGTCGTCGTACGACCTTCAACCACTTCAGGAAGACGTTCGCTGGCGTGGCGGGAGGGATCGCCATGGACAAAGACTCGTTTCTCGCCACCGCGCTCCGCAATCCAGTGAACGAAGCCATCGTCAGGGAATTGTTCCGCCTGGCGCTGCCGGATGCGTGGATCGTCTCCGGATGCCTCGTGCAGACCGTGTGGAACATGCAAACCGCGCGCGCGGTCGATTACGGCATCAACGACTATGACGTTTTCTATTTCGACCCCGACACGTCATGGCAGGCTGAGGATGCCGTGATCCGGCAATTGCAGGGCCGGCTGGCTCGATTTGGCGCCAGAATCGAGATCCGCAACCAGGCGCGCGTTCACTTCTGGTACCCGCAGAAGCATGGCCTGCCCTACCCGGAACTCAACTCTTCGGCGGAAGGCATCGACCGCTTTCTGACGAAAACAACCCAGATCGGAATCCGCCGCACGCCAACCGGCCACGATGTCTATGCGCCAAACGGCTTTGACGATATCGCGAACATGGTCGTTCGCCCCAACCGGGGTTCGAATTTTTCGGAGGCCAATTACGTGGCGAAGGCGAGACGCTGGAAAGGGCTTTGGCCCGAACTCACGGTGCTTACTGCCGACGGCGTTCTGAGCACATCGGCAAGCATCGGCTAGCCGCAGCACGGCCCCCGGCCATTCTGCTGCACGGGCGGGCAAGGCACCGAACCGTAGGAACAGAACACGCAGCAATCGCCGGGCCGGGGTTTGAGTTTTTCGCCGCAGCCCTTGCAGACATAGAAGAACTGGCAGGCGTCCGTCGGCATTTGTTCGGCGGCCTGAAAGCCGCAGCTCGGACAAGTCAGTATCGATTCAAGCTGCATGCTGCGATCCTGCTCGGTCAGCTAGAAAGACGTCGTCAAATCGGTAAGCCATTGCGGCGAGGCATTGACTAGCATGGTCTCCACGCTCCTGTCTGCGCCGCTGACGATCGCGATGCCGATCGCGATGAAGGCCGCGCCCAACAGACCCTTGCCGAGTTTTCCCGCCGACATCAGATTGGCGCGCACGCGCATCAACGCCGCTCGCGACATCAATCCAAGCAGGACCAGCGGCAGCGCCGCCCCGATGCCGAAAATCACCATGGTGAGTGCGACCTGCGGCAAATCGTGACCTTGAGAGGCCAGAAGCGAGGCCGCACCCAGTGTCGGACCGACGCAGGGCGACCAGACCGCGCCGAGCAGGAGGCCGATCGCCAACTGGCCGGCAAGCCCCGACGAGGCGAAGCTGCCGAAATGCCGGTCGGCCCAAGCCGATACAGGCCCGCCTGCCGCAGCCAACCGCGCCTGCCATGACGGAACCAGCAGTATGACGCCGAGCACGATCATGATCGCCGCCGCGGCGAGGCGAAGTATGCCGGCATCGACGCCGAGCCCGAATCCCGCCAATGCGAGCAACAGGCCGAGACCTGTGAAGGATGCGGCAACGCCGGCGGCCAAGGCCACCGCGCCGAGGGGATGGGCGGTGACCGCAGCCCCCAACACGATCGGAACCAGCGGCAGCACGCAAGGCGACAGGATCGACAACAGCCCGGCGGCAAATGCCAATACGAGGGTGGTCACTGAAAATCAGAGGCTCTTGTCGAGCAGCGCGGCGATCGAAGCCTCCTTGGTATCGCCGACCGAACGGCCCTCCTCGACGGCGCCCTTGAAAACAATCAGGGTCGACTGCATCTGCGCGCCGAACTGCTTGACGACCGGCTTCATCGCGTCGAAATCGACGCGGAAGATTTTCAGATTCTTGAATTTCGGATCGGCGGTCAGCTTGTCGAGAATGGGACCCTGCGCCTTGCAGGTCGGGCACCAATCGGCGTGAATTTCGACCAGGATCGGGCTGCCCGACGCCTGGGCGGCCTTGAACGCCTCCGCCGAATAGGGAACAGCCGTGTTGGCCCAAGCGGGCGCGAACGGGCCGGCCGCCACCATGGCTGCCGTAACGATTGCCCTGCCAAAAAGCCTGCGCGTTAACATCATCGTGAGCTCCGTGTTTGACGTTGCGCTTTCCAAATCTCGCGCAATCAATCATGACCGCGCATTGCGCGCATCTCTATTACGCAGCAAATATCGCGAATGTTACCGGACCACGCCTGAGGTGAACCCCGGTTTCCGCCGCGGCGGCTTGATTTCCTTCTTCAAGAAACAGTGAGCCTCTTTTCCGACATATCCCGGCCGCGCATAGGTCCAGGCCCGGCATCGATTGTCGCCGACGCAAGCCCCCTTGCAGATTTCGTCGCCCTCACCCCGCTTGAGCTCGAAAGTGCGGTAATCGCCGCCCGCGCGGTCGATCGAGGTCTCGACCGAGCCGTTGCGCGGTTCGACCACGCCGGCGCCGCGCACGCCCGAGACGCAGCATTCGTCACGCACGCGCTGCGGCACGCTATTCTTCAGCCAGCAGACCGCGTGACGGGCGGTCTCGTTCGGATAGTTGAAGCTCCACGCCCGGCAGCGCCGGTCCCGTTCGCACAGCAGCGCACAATCCGCCGGATCGCCGGAAGGCACCGCCGAACTCAGATAGTCGCCACCCGGGCGATCGAAATTGGACTGCGCACCCGCCGGTCGCAGGACAGTTGCGGCCGCAAAACAAGCGAGCGTCACCAAACACGCCCGAAGCGGGCCGCCTCCCCACATGCGCGATGCTTTCAACCGATTGGACTTGCCCGCATTTTGCGGGTTGCCATTTGATCGCCACGAACCTGTACGGCGGATGAACGGCGCCGGGCCCGTGGCCTCTCCGCGCCGTCGCCATGCGGAAAGCGCATCCACCCCAATTAGTTGCGCCTAGAACGCATATTCGTCATAGGCCGGCTCTACCGAGCCCTGCCAGGAACCATTGAATTTCGCCAGCATCTCCTCGGCAGGGGTTTGTCCGCAATCGATGATCCGGTCGAGCGGCTCGAGATGACGCGTCTCGTCGTGTCCGGAGTGATCGACATGGCCACGCCGGCGTAAGCCCGCATGCGACAACGCCAGGCACTCCTTGGCGATTTCGAACAGATAGCGGTCCTTGATCCTCGCCTTGAAGCCGAGCCGGGGCACGTCGTCCCGTAACGACTGACGTTCAGACGCGTTCCAGTATTTGACGATGTCCCAAGCGGCGTCGAGACTGGTGTCGTCGTAAAGCAGTCCGACCCAGAACGCCGGCAGCGCCGGCAGCCGTCCCCACGGCACGCCGTCGGCGCCGCGCATCTCCAGATAACGCTTCAGCCGCACCTCGGGGAAGATCGTCGAAAGATGGTTCGCCCAGTCCGACAGCGTCGGGCGCTCGCCGGACAATGCGGGATTCGTGCCTGCGAAGAAATCGCGAAATGACGATCCCGCCACATCGATATAGGCATCGCCGCGCTTGACGAAATACATCGGCACATCCAGCGCGTAATCGACCCAGCGCTCGAACCCCATGCCGTCTTCGAACGCCCAGGGAATCATCCCGGCGCGCGCATTGTCGGTGTCGCGCCAGATTTCGGAGCGGAAGGTCAGAAAGCCGTTCGGCTTTCCTTCCGTGAACGGCGAATTGGCGAACAGCGCGGTCGCCACCGGCTGCAACGCCACCGAGACGCGGAGCTTCTTGACCATGTCGGCTTCGGACGAGAAGTCGAGATTGGTCTGCACCGTGCAGGTCCGATACATCATGTCGATGCCATAGCGGCCGACCCGCGGCATGTAGTTGGTCATGATCTTGTAGCGCCCTTTGGGCATCATCGGAATCTGCGCCCGCGACCATGACGGCGTCATGCCGAGCCCGAGAAAGCCGATCCCCAAAGGCGTTGCGATCTCGCGGACCTGCGCCAGATGGGCCATCAATTCGCTTTGGGTTTGATGCACGGTTTCGACCGGCGCCCCCGACAATTCGAATTGCCCGCCAGGCTCCAGCGAAATCGCCCCGCCGCCGGTGACGTCGTGAAGTCCGATGATGTTGCCGCGCTCCATGATCGGCTCCCAGCCGAGCAGGAGCTTCATGCCTTCCAATAGCGCCCCGATGCCGCGCGCGTCTTCGTAAGGCACCGGGTGATGGCCGACAAGCGTGAACGGGGTCTTTTCGTGTTCGGTGCCGATCCGAAATTCTGAGGCCGGCTTCACGCCGGCCTCCAGCCACGCGACCAGTTCATCGCGCGACTGCAGCGGCGTCATATCGATCTGGTCACGCGCCATGCAAAATCCGGATGTGGGGCGCTTCGACCGAACGCGCGCGGTGTCGGGAATATCCGCGAACCCCGGGGTTCGCGGATGCGAGGGCCATGAAGGATATCATCGGACGGACGCACTGTCTCTTACGGCAAGCGATGCGGCCTCGCCGCAGGAGCAGCCCAGCCGATCAAGCAGCGCACAGAGTTTTACGGCATCCGCATCCGACAGTTTCGAGCCGACGTGCTTTTCGATCGCGGCGGAATACGCGCTCCACATTTTCTTCTGCAGTTCGCGGCCGGCGTCGGTGATCTCGACGAATTGTCCGCGCTTGTCGATCTTGCATTCGCGACGCGCCGCCAATCCCTCGTCAACCAGCCGGTCGATCAGCCGCGAGGTCGAGTATTGCGGCAGCAGCATCTGCTTCTCCAGCTCCACGGGACGCAGCTCACCCGATGGCGCGCGCGATAGTTCGAGCAGCGCATCGTACCAGGCTAGCGGCGGGAACCCGGCCTTTTTCAGTTCTTGCTCGACGGCGTCGAGCACCCGGCTCTGCACCCGCATCAAGCGAATCCAGGCGGCGGTTGCCTCGGTCGACGGTTTACGTTTCATGGCCGGTCCATAAGAGACAAGAGAGTGTAGCGCAATAAATGCAGATGCATCAATGTTGACTACTCCATGCAAATGCATTTAGTCCTCCCATTACCTATTTGCCATACTCCGCGGGAAGGAAAATCCGATGAAACTGTATTATTCGCCCGGCGCCTGTTCGCTTTCGCCCAATATTGTGCTTCTCGAAGCCGGCCTGGCCTATGATCTGGTCAAGGTCGATCTACGGACCAAGAAACTCGAAAATGGCGACGACTATTTGAAGGTCAATCCCAAGGGCCAGGTCCCGGCGCTGGCCCTCGACAGCGGCGAACTCGTGACCGAGGGCCCTGTCATCGTGCAGATGCTTGCCGACAAGGCTCCGGCCAAGA